>CAYXZE010000152.1:0-6178 GCA_964469395.1 uncultured Luteolibacter sp. | reverse complement strand
CGTTTGACAAGCCAGTCGTTGCCAACTGCTGTATGGCTTTTGACGATTGCGGCGCAGATCACTTTGCCGCGATCTCCCTTTCCCTGCAACATCAGCTCATCCCGCACGGTGGACATGCCGAGTGGATGATGTTTGCCCTCACAGACCTTTAGAGATCATCTCCTTCACCAGCGCCGCGCAAATCCCCCCCTTTCGCAACTGTCCCAACTCCTCCGCGCTTTCCGGCAGCCCCGGCTCCGCCCCGACCACGCGGATGATCCGCTCCGCCTCGTTCCCATCATGGGCACGCGCCGCCGTTTTCGCGATATTCCTTCTTTTCATCGTCTTCGCTCCATCCTTGTCCATCAGGCCCGGGATCCCCGGAAGACTCAAACAGACTCATAGAGCTTTGACGCCCGCGCGATCCGGCGGCAGTCTTCGCGCGACATGACCGCCCAGGAAGCCCTCGTCGCCCTCAACATGCTGCCGAAAATCGGCCCGATCCGGGTCCGCCGTCTGCTCGAAGCGTTCGGCGATCCCGCATCCATCCTCGGCGCGCCGAAAGACCGGTTGATGCGGGTGGACGGCATCGGCGGGGAAACGGCGAAAATCCTCCACGCCTGGCAGGACCACGCCGATCCCGCCTCCGAAATCCGCGAAGCCACCGAACGCGGCATTTCCATCGTCACCCAGAACGACGAGGGCTACCCCGCCCCGTTGCGCGAGACCTATGATCCGCCGCTGCTGCTGTATGTATGGGGAAATCTTGAACCGCGCGACCGCCACGCCATCAGCATCGTCGGCTCGCGGCGGGCGACTCATTACGGCACGCAGACGACGAAGAAGCTTTCCTATCAGATCGCGCAGGCCGGGTTCACCGTCATTTCCGGCCTGGCCCGTGGCATCGACACCGCCGCGCACGAAGCCGCCGTGGCCGCGAACGGTCGCACCATCGCGGTGCTCGGCTCGGGACTGGGGAAGCTTTTCCCGCCGGAAAATCTCGCGCTCGCGGAAAAGATCGCCTCCGGCTTCGGCGCGGTTGTTTCCGAGTTCCCGCTGCACACTCCGCCGGACAAGCAGACCTTCCCCATGCGTAACCGCATCGTCGCGGCGTGGGCGCGGGCGGTGCTCGTCATCGAGTGCCCGGCGTGGTCCGGCTCGCTGATCACCGCGAATCTCGCCTCCGAATACGGCAAGCCGATCTTCGCCGTCCCCGGCCCGATCGACAAACCGACATCCGCCGGTTGCAACCAGCTCATCCGCGACGGAGCCACCCTCGTCGCCGACGCCAGCCACATCCTCGACGACCTGGGCGCACTGCCCTTCGCCCGCCAAGCCACCCCGGCGGAACCCGCCGCCGATATCCCCGAACTGCCGGAAGAGGAAGCCGCCGTCTTCGCCGCCGTCACCGCCGACGAAGCGCCCGTGGACCGCATCATCGAGCGCAGCGGCCTGCCCGCCCACGTCGTCACCGCGACCTTGATGAAACTGGAAATGCGGCGGCTGGTGCGGGCGTTTCCGGGATTCCGGTATGCGAGACGCTGAAAGGAGACGCTGAAACGCTCACCGCGTCTTCCGGTTCTGCCGGGAAATGATGATCGTGGAAATCACCCCGCAGGCGAGGATGATCGCGATCAGGATAATGCCGCAGTATCGCTGGGTTTCGATTTCATCATCCCGCTCCACGTAGGCCCGGGCGGTTTTCCCGGTCTTGGCCGTCATGAACGGAATGGGCTTCTTGAGCGCGTGAAAAACGATCCGCCGCTGCTGGTTGCGGTAATCATTGCGGAACGTCTCCGCCTCGCGGACTAACAGGTCGATCCGCTCGTTGACGAAAAACTCGGACGCCGGACGCGCGCCCGCCTCATGCTCCGGCCAGACCTTCATCGTCTCCACTTCGATGCGCGTCCCCGATGTGGAAATGCGCCGGATGCGCTCGATCAATACCAACGCCTCCTCCGGCGAACTCGCCCCCGCGGCCAGCAACCGCCGGAGCCCTTCCTTCACCAGCTCGAAACGCTCCGACTGTTTGGCGTTCATCGGTTCCTGCATCCCGCGCACCCGGTCGATGCGCCGCTGGAGGCGGATGCGTTCGTTTTCAAATGGATTCCGCGTGGCCTGCGCCACAATCATCCCCTCGTAGGCATAGCGAAGGGGCATGATCGTCGCCGGCACCGGCACGCCACCGCGGTCGCGCACGCTTTCCGCGTTGTCGAAAAGCCCGTGATTCATTTCACGGTAAGGCACCAGCGCTCCCGCCAGCAGCATTTGCGGCACCAGCAGCAGCGGCACGGCCGTGAGGGCGGCGCGCTCGGTTTTCACGAGCGAGGAAACCACCAGCGCCATCGCAGTGCCGGTCCACGCCGTTAGAGTCATCCACAGCCAGAGATACGGCAGCATGCCGTCGATTTCCAGAAAGTGATTCCCGACTAACAGATAGGCGAGGCACTGGATCGCCGCGACCAGTCCCAGCGCGGAGAATTTCGCCAGCACGTAGGAACCCGCGCCCGGCTGGCAGTTCCGCTCGCGGCGCAGGATCGGCCGGTCGCGCAGCACTTCCGTCGCCGAGTTCGTCAGGCCGAGAAACATCGCCACCGTGACGCTCAGGAACAAATACGCGGGAATGTGCAGCGCCGTGGCGAACTGATAGGACCCTTCCGGCGAGGAGCGCAGCGTGATCGCGATCAAGGCGGCCAGCAGCGGCGCTTCCAGACAGGTGCTGTAAATCGTCCCGCGGTTCCGGAGTTTCGACAACAGCGAGCGGAGGAAATGAGTGGCGAACACCGCCAGCACGGCATGCAGGCGGCGGCTGGGTTTCGGCGGCACCGGCAGGCGGTCCCCCGCCCTTGGCTCGCCGAGTTTGGAAACGGCTCCGCCGCCATGCTGCAGCGACTCCATCAGATCCACGCTCTCGAAACGTTCCTGCCAGAATGACGGCGGGAAGCGCCGCGCGCCCCCCGTGTTCGAGCCGCCGCCGATCGAACTCAGCGGCGTCTCCAACACATCGAACACAAAGTCCGCGCCCAGCGGCGACTTCGCCGTGACCGAAGGATGGGAAATCGCCAGCTCCTCGCAGGCATCCCGGAAATACCCGACCATCCCCGCCGGCGTGCCGAAATACGCCAGCCGCCCGCCGCTATCAAGTAACAGAACCTTGTCGAACAACCGCAAAACCAGCGCCCCCGGCCGATGCAGGGTCGCGATGACGATTTTCTCGCGGGCCAGCGAGCGCAACGTTTCCGCGACATGCTCCGAGTCCTTCGAGGAAAGCCCTGAAATCGGCTCGTCGAACAGGAACACCTCCGCCCGGCTGCCCAAGTCCACCCCCAGATTGAGACGGCTGCGCTCGCCGCCGGAGATCGTCTTGTCACCCGGCGAGCCGACCCGGCGGCGGGCGATCGACTGCAAGCCGAGCTCGGCCAGCATGCTGTCCACCCGCCGCTCGTGCTCGGCCAGCGACAGCGCCGGGCGGCGGATCGTGACGGCGTGCCGCAAATGCTCGCGCACCGTGAGTTGGGGATTGAGCGCCTCTTCCTGCGGCATGTGGGCGATGAACGGGACGAGCTGCTCGCGCCGTTCATACAGCGGAATCCCGTTCAGCTTCACCTTGCCGCGCGTCGGCTCGCGCTGGCCGGACAGAACGGCGAGCAGCGTGCTCTTGCCGCTGCCGCTGGGTCCGATGATGCAGAGCATTTCCCCGCGCTTCACCTCAAAATTCAAATGATCCAGCGCCCGGGAATTCGGCCCGAAATCGTGGATCACATCCTCCACTTGCAGTGACTCGATCAACGTCCGCTCCTCGTCCAGAAAGCCCTCGCTGAACCGGCAGCGCACCGCCTGGCTGCCGGAAAGCCGGATCAGCGAACCATCCCGCAACGGCGCGGTGTGACGCACCGGCGTCCCGTCCACCAGAATCGGCCCGTGGCTTTCGCGGATGACCAGCTCACCCTCCGCCCGCTGCGCGTCGTAACGGATGAAGAGCACCGCCTTGGGCGACAATTTCGGGCCTAACAGCAAGTCCCCCGCCGAAAGCGCCGAGGCGTCGTTGGAAACCAGATATTCCTGCCGGTCCCCCGCCAGCCGGAAGCGCCGCCCCGACTGCGTGGCCTTGCGCCGCAGCTCGTTGATGGAAAGGCTGAAACCCGAGGCGTCGCCCAGCCGCTCGTGATTCCGGCAAATCACCACCTCGCCCTTTTGCAACGGCCCGCGGCTGCCGGCGTGCAGCTCGGTATCGCGCAGCGCCTCGACTTCCGCCATCAGGCCGAAGCTCACGCGCAAGGCGCTCTGCCGGCCGCGCGTCCGCTCGGCGGTCAGTCCGGCATCCCCCGCCTCCAGATAGATCGACGGCGTGTTGCCCGTGCGCTTCACATCCAGGAAAAACATCAGGTCCTCGTGGCTCAGCGTCCAGCCCGGCACCACCAGCGGCTGGCGCTCCCGCATCCGCAGGAACGAACCCGTTTCCACCGAACGCCCGCGGATCCACAACGAGGCGAGACCGGTATTCCGCACCAGAATCAAATCCCCCGCCCGGTAAACCCGGAACTCATGATCGCTCGCCGCCGGTGGCAGCAGCACGTCCGCACCGTCCCGCCCGAACACCAGACGCTCGAACGGCAGCTCCGCATCCGTGAACTCCCCGGCATCGCCGCGCATCTCGCGGAGAATCGCCGTGCCATACTCGGGCCGGCCCAGCCGCCGCATGAAAACCTCGAAACTCGTCCGGTTCCGCTCCGAGCGCCCCGCCGCATCCACCAACGTGAAAAGCTGCAGGCCGAGCGCCAGTTTCCCGGAATCGTCAAAGCTGTCCTTGAGCTCGATGGCCAGCCCCTGCAATGGCCGCGGATTCCTAACCGCCCGCTGCAACCTCCGTCCCAGCCACCCGTGATCCACTTCCGGAAAAGCGCTCCGCAGCATGTCCAGGATCAGGTCCGCCTCCAGCGTGCTCAACTCGTCATCCAGCGTCGCGAACGCCGCGAACGCATCCACCAGCACCCCCACATGCGCATCCGTGCCCGGACGCAGCGAGCGCAGCCGTCCGACCCCGGGAATCCCCTGCAACCACCGCAACAAGCGCAACCTCTTCCATGGCGTCTGAGTCGGATCTTTCTGGGGCACGGGTGATTCCACGCCCGCTTTCTTGGCAGACGCCGCGCCCCGCCGCAAGACTCGTGCAAAAAAGGGGTTTGCTTTTCCCCCCCTTACGGTATCCTCACTTACTCCCGAACGGCACCCGGTCGCGCAAACCCTCTTTCGCACGGCCTCCCACCGCCCGGGTCTTTTCTTGCCACCATGTCCGACTCACCGAATCCAACTCCGCCATCCAACAATCCGAACCGCACTCCGGGGGACACCAACGGTTTCAACTGGCGCGTCCTCGGCCTGATGCTACTGGCGACGGTCATCCTCGGCGTGGCCTTCTATAACCCGATTTCCAAAAACGCCACGCCGCTGACATATTCGCAATTCCGCGAAGCCTGGGACCAGGGCCGCATCGTGGTGGACAACGCCAAGCAGCCTCTCAAAGTCATCACCACGGACACCTCCTTCGACGCGACCATCACCGGCTGGATCACCCCGCCCGCCCCCGCTCCCAAAGCGGATGTTCCGAAAAAAGACTTCCAAGTCCCCGTCAACCTGACCCTCCAGCGCGAGGAAATCAACGAACTGCTAGGCAACGACATCCGCTTCCAGCAAATCAGCGCGGCCTCCGAGAAACCGCTCGAAAACGACGTCGAGACCCTGTCCTTCGCGGAACTCCGCAAGGCGCTCGCCCTGAAATGGATCGATGTCAATGACGCCGGAAACTCACTCCGCATCCTCACCACCGCCGGCTCGGATGACGCGATCATCGTCGGCAGCCGCAAAATCGTCACGGCTCCCGCCCTGGAGCTCGACAAGGAAGGAAAAGTCAAGGAAGCCGTCGCTTTCAGCGTGCCGGTTTCCACCGCCATTCAAAGTGAAGACCTCAATAAACTCGTAAAGGGCAAGGCCAGCTACGTGCGCAACAAGGATTACCTCACCGGTGCAGTCACCTTCTTCTTGCCAGTTCTGCTGATTATGGCCGTCCTGTTTTTCCTCTTCCGCCAGCAAATGAAATCCGCCGGTCGCGGCGCGATGTCCTTCGGCAAAAGCAAGGCCCGCCTGCTCACCATGGACCGCAACAAGGTGACCTTCAAGGACGTCGCCGGCATCCAGGAGG
>CAYXZE010000151.1:0-6209 GCA_964469395.1 uncultured Luteolibacter sp. | reverse complement strand
GCGTGTTTTCCGTGTCGATCCATTCCTGTTGCTGCGGCGGGTTCATGATTTGCGTCCGATTCCGGGCGCACGCTAGCACAGCGGACTTCGGGTGTGTTTGATTTTTTATCGGAGACAACATTAAACGCGGTTGCGAGGGCGGATGGCTAGGGTGCTTATCGATGAAAGCCCGCCCCCTTCTCAACAAACTGCTTCTGCCCGCCCTCCTGATTTCAGGTTCCTCCCTCCTTGAAGCCGCTTCCCTCACGTGGAACGGCACTGCCGGAGGAAACTGGGACACCGCCGCTACGAACTGGCTCGACGGTGACACACCGACGGTCTGGAGCAATTTAAATCCGGATTCCGCCATCTTCGGCGAAACCGGAGCGGGCACCGTCAATCTCACCACCGGCATCACCGCCGCCAGTCTGACTTTCAATCATACGGGTTACAGCATCGGGGGCGGTTCGCTGACATTGTCCGGTGACACGCCCACCATCACAACGGGCGAGGGCGTCATCGCCACGATCCATTCCGGTCTCTCCGGAACGGCGGGCATGACCAAAACCGGCGCCGGCAAGCTGACACTCGGCAGCGCTCCGGGTTATTCCGGCACCACGACGATCAACGACGGCACGCTGCAGTTTGGATACACCGCCGCCTTCGCTGGCAATGTCGCCATTAACTCGCCCGGCACGCTGATACTGACATCTACGGCCCAGATCGTAGGCAGTTCATTGTTCACCTTGTCCGGCGATGGCGCGCTGGTCATTGGTGGCACTAACAACACGCGGATGATTTTGCAGGGAACCGGCTCCACCACTTACACCGGTGACATTACGGTCCAGGCCGGCTCGATTTTTGAAGCGCGGAGTTTCTTTTCCTCCACCACCGGCAACAGCGTGACCGTGGAATCCGGCGGTGAACTGCGGATCCAGTTCGAGGCGACTTCGATAAATGCGCTCAATGGCGCGGGACTCGTGCAATCCGTGAGCGGTGCGCAGACCCTGACCATCGGAAAGTCCGGCGGCTCCGGCAACTTTTCCGGAATCATGAGGAATAATGGCTCCGTCCTGTCCCTGACCAAGTCCGGCGCGGGCATCCAGACGCTCTCCGGCGCGAATACCTATACCGGCGCGACCAATATCAATGGCGGCACGCTGAAAGCAGGGGCTGACAATACTTTCAGCGCGAACTCCGCCATCATTCTGGCGAATACAAGTGGCGTTTCCCTTGATCTCGACGGGTTCAACCAGACGGTGGGTTCCATCGCCGGGGGCGGCATCACCGGAGGCAACATCGCGCTCGGTTCGGGCACGCTCACGAGCGGCGGCAACAACTCCAGCACGACCTTCGCGGGCGTCATTTCCGGCACGGGCGGCGCTTTGGTCAAGACCGGCACCGGCACGCTCACGCTTTCCGGCACTAACATCTACGACGGCGGCACGATGATTTCAAAAGGCGGTCTTCAACTCAACAACGCGAGTGCCGCAGGTTCCGGTGCCATCACTTTGAACGACGCCAACACGGACGCTGCAAACACGACGCTGACCCTCGCCACGGGCATTTATGCGAACGCGATCACCGTCGCCAACCAGGGCGCCGGCGTTTCGACCATTTCCACTTTAGCAACCACCGGCACCATTGCTTTCAACGGCGGTATCGCCTTGAACAAGAACACGACGTTCAGCACGCCCGGCTTGTCGAGCTGGCTGACTTTGGAAAGCACGGGCACGCTTTTTTCCGGCACGGGCACGCTCACGATCAACAGTGCTTCCGCGTCGAATTTCGCCGTGATTCTGAACAGCGGCTCCTCCACGAACTTCACCGGCGATGTGGTGGTGAACGGCAACGCCAAGCTTGAGGCGCGCAATTTGCTCAACCCGGACGGCATTGCCAAAACAGCCGGCAACAACATGCGGGTGGATGGCTGGTTGTATCTTTCCGGCGGTGCCAACAGCACCACCGTCAACGCGCTGACCGGTTCCGGAAATATCGGCACCCGCTGGAACGGCCAAAGCGTCCTGACCGTCGGCCAGGGCGGCGGCAGCGGCGATTTTTCCGGGGTGATCCAGAACGGAACCCCGATCACAAGCCAGACCACCGCCCTCACCAAGGTCGGCACGGGAATCCAGACACTCTCCGGCGCGAATACCTACACCGGCGCGACGGCGGTCAATGGCGGCACGTTGCTGGTCAACGGTTCCACCCATGTCTCCAGCACCTTCACCGTCGGGGCATCGGGAACGCTCGGCGGCACCGGCACCATCGGCGGCGGTGTCAATGTCAGCGGCGTGCTCTCCCCCGGCGCGTCCATCGAAAGCCTCGCCACCGGGGCGCTCACGATGAACCTCGGCTCCACCTTCGCCTACGAGGTGGGAGCGGATCACAGCGCCGATTTGCTGGTGGTCAATGGCACTCTTTCCCTAACCGGCACCAACCTCGGACTGGACTCCGCGACTCAGCTCAACCTCGCTCTGGATAACTGGTCTTTCGGCGACAAGCTCACGCTCATCAGTTACACCGGAGGAGCCATCACCGGCGGATTCGACGGTTATGCGGACGACACCAGCTATCTGTTCGGGAGCAACGAATGGTTTTTCAATTACGATGATCTGGCTCCGGGATTGAACTATCAGGACGAGGCGACCGGCAACCGCTTCATTACGATGACCCTGATTCCCGAACCCGGCACCGCGCTGCTTGGCAGTCTCGGCCTGCTCGCGCTGCTGCGCCGCCGCCGTTAGTCCGACCGCTTGACCGACCCGCTGGTGAGAATCGCGGGGTCCCGAGTTGAATGCATTACCCACTGGCGATCGAATGAACGGACCATCCTATGGCAATCACGTGGCGGCACGCGGCTTCGCGCTGGTCGCCGTCCTTTTGTTGCTGGTGCTGATTATGGTCGTTGCCGTGGGCCTGCTCCAGTTGGGCGCCGTGACGCTCCGGACTTCGAGTCGCGATCTGATGCTGTCCGAGGCGCGGGCCAATGCGCGGGTTTCCCTGATGCTGGCGATCAACCAACTGCAAATGGAGCTTGGCCCCGACCGGCGAATCAGCGCGCCTGCCGGCATCCTCGATGCCACGCCCGACACGCCCGGGTTCGACGGCGTGGCCCAGCCGCATTTCACCGGAGTCTGGAACGCGGGGGAATCGCCCTTCACCGGGTGGACGCTCAATACGCCGAATTATAATAAAACGGCGGGCTTCCGCACCTGGCTGGTGTCGGGCGATCCCGCCGGTATTTCCACGCCGGACTTCGCGCGGAACGGAGCGCCGGGCAAGACGTGGGTCGCGGCGAAAGCCGTTTCATCCGGCAATTCTCCAGTTAGAGTTCCGGGATTCGGTGGTGAGCGGGCCGGTTTTGCCTGGTGGACTTCGGACGACGGCGTCAAGGCGCAGCTCCGGCCCGGCGAAGAACCGGATGCTTTGTCGAAGTCCGGGGTTCTCGCCGCCTCGCGACGCGCCAACGGTGACGGTCACGCCGTTCTGGATCCGCGGCTGCCAGACCGGAAAAACGGCTTGGACGAACGGCTCCTGAGCCTGGCATCTATCGAACTCGCGGTTCCGCCGGGCGATCCCGCCAAGTCTCCGGCGTGCGACGAGTTGTTCCATGACTTGACCACGCGCAGCGAGATTCTGCCGGTGGATGTCACCACCGGCGGATTCAGGAAATGCATGAATCTCTATCTCGACTGGCTCGGATTTCAAAGTTCCGCCGCCCGCATCGCCGCCGGGACTGTCGGACCGATGAAACCTGAAACCCCGACCATGGACTACCGTCTGTTTTCCTGGGACCAGCTCCGCAATTACGAAAGCCTGTCCCGCGCCGGCAGCATGGTGACTCTCGGTCCGTCGGGCAGGCGTCCGACCATCCGCGCCCACCGGCAAACCGGCGCACCGAATGAACCGGAATGGAATCCCGACATCGGGATCGACCGGTTCCGAATCCAGCCGGTCCTGCTCAAGTTCTGTTATGTGGTGAGCTATTCCACCGAGAAACTGAGCGCCCCGGCCGATCCGGCGAAGCCGTATGCGCTGCGCTTTTATCTCTATCCGATGGCGGTTCTCTGGAATCCCTACAACGTCGATCTGGAGGTGCCGGAATACTGCGTGCACGGCGCTTGTCCGCTGGCTTTTGATATCAATAAAGGCAAGCCCGACGCCCTGAAGGTGGACCTCACGCAGAACCAGTCCGCCACCATGCTCGCCTTCGGTCCGGAAATGGGAGGGAGCGTGAAAATGTCCGGGCTGGTCATTCCGGCGGGCTCCACCAGAGTGCTTTATCCCCAGCCGGTGCGTTGGCAGGACCATCCGCAGGAGCACCGGCACAACCGTTTCCGCTGGCACTATTACATGTGGGCGCAGGCCGGAAAATTCGATCTCGGGGATTCCAATTTCGGCGGAGTTATCAAAAACCTTCGCGGCAACCAATCCGTGGCCAATTTCGCCTCGGAACCCGCCAACGAATATACGGGCGGCGCTTCCGACACGCTCGGCATCGGGGTCGCGCTCACCACCGCCGCCGCTTTCAGCGCGGTGGCCGCCCACACCGACTGGTGGGGGAACAACGGCCCCGGTGGAGACTCCGCCGAGAACCTGATGAAATTCGGAGCCTCGTCCTCGGTGGCCTTCCGTGCGGAATCTAACAGCCCGCAGATCGGCGTCATCCCGGAAGGCGAAGTGCCGATCAGGACTTTCGAGGAACTGGAAAACAAGCCGACTCCGCTGCTGTTTTACGAACTCTATCGGAAAGCCGCGGACGAGGATTTGTTTCCGGGGAAATACGGCTTGTTCTCGGTGGCGGGAAATCCGATCCACGCCCGCACTGACAGCACCTTGGGCAATGGCGATCTGGTCACGCCCTGGTTCGAGAATCCGTATGGCTTCCGCTTCAAGGCGATCAACTCGTGGATCGACGTGACCAAAACCTTCCAGATGCCGCCCGACCGAGACGACCAGATTTATTTCGGTGCCAGCTATTCGCCGCGCGGCCAGCTCTGCGTCGTCGATCAGGAGATCCCGCTCTCGCCGCTGACATCCCTGGCGGAGCTGCAACACTTGCCGCTCTTCGACTACCGGCCAACCTACGATCCCGCCCTTAAAAACTACAACGCGCCACAATGGTATTCCGGCGACTATTGGTTTCATGAAGGGCGTGTCACCCAGTTTGCCCAGAATCATGCGATTGGAAATTCCTACGCCAGCCCCGGCATCGCGCCCGAAAATATCGCCCAGCCCGGTTGGCGGTGCCAATTCAACGCCCAGGCCAATCATTTGCGGAGCGACCGGTCATATATCGCAAACTCCGTGCTTTGGGACAGTTGGTTCTGCTCGTCGGTCGCCGCGAGCGACGGCTTGCTGCTCACGCAGGACGACGCGAAACGCCCGGTCCGCCAGGTGGCCGGGGAGTTTTTCGACGGAACGAGACCCTTGGCCAATGACGCCATCCGGCCCCGTTTCACCGGCACCCCCGCCAAGGTGATGGAAACGCTTTTCGATGACAGCGGAAAACCGGTCGGAAATGCCCACGAAAAGATCGCCGAATACCTGCGGATCGAGGGCGGTTTCAATATCAACTCGGTGTCGGAGGAGGCGTGGGCGCACGTGATATGCGGTCTTCTATCAAGACCGCTGCTAATGATGGAATCCGCCGGTGGCGGCGAGCCGGTAACGGTGTTGGAGCCGGAAAAAGGCAGGTTCCTGATTTCCCGCCACTCGCTGGTGAATGCGCCGCCGACCGAGCGCGGCACCGGACGGCAAGTGGAAGACCGTTACTGGAATGGAGCCCGGGAAATCACCGCCAGCCAGGTTCGCGAGCTGGCTGCCGCGATTGTCCGTCAGGTCAAACAACGCGGACCTTTTCTGTCGTTGGGCGAATTCGTCAATCGCCGGCTCCAGAGCGATTCCAAGCTGGCGCTGAGTGGCGCGCTTCAGGCCGCGCTCGACGATCCCATGGTCTCGATCAACGACCCCTTGCGCGGCGGCGGGGTGACAGGCGCGGAATCGACCGGCGGGGGTTCTCCGATATATAACTACCCGGACGCGGCCAAAGGTCCCCGCCTGCAAGGGATCACCGGTTATGTCACTCAGGCGGATCTGTTGTCATCCCTCGGCTCCCGCATTTCCCCGCGCTCGGACACCTTCACCATTCGCGCCATGGGCGAGGCGAAGGATTCCCAAGGCGTGGTCCGGGCGCGGGTCTGGTGCGAGGCGGCGGTTCAGCGGAG
>CAYXZE010000150.1:0-6253 GCA_964469395.1 uncultured Luteolibacter sp. | reverse complement strand
ATAATTCGTTCGCGGCAGGCTGGCCGTTGTCCGTCGGTTTTGACGAGAGAATTCCGCGGTGGATTTTCCGGGCTTCGGATCTTTTCCGGAACCGCAACGTGCTGGTTTCCAGAATGAAGGAAGTACGAGGACTGGGACTCGAACCCAGGACCAATTGATTAAAAGCCAACTGCTCTACCAACTGAGCTATCCTCGCCTTCATTTCCCGCATGCGCGGGGCGGGACGAATATGGGGGGAGCGCGGACTTGGCAAGCTGATTTTCAAAAGTGACTGATTTTTTTTCGAAGCACGAGCGAATCACCCGGGGCGATAGCGACGGTGTTGCGGTGGGACGCAACGCGGGGGAGCTCCTTGGATTCCGTGTTTTTGCCGATTTCCCGGACTATTTCTCAGCTCCGGCTCTCAGCTTCGGCGGGTGATGCTGATGATGGTGGCCAGCTTGTCGCAGTTCGCCTTGAGCTTGGGGTCGTCCTGGATTTCGTGCAGCGTCCATGGCAGGCGGAAACGCCAGTTTTCCCCGCCGATTGTGCCGGGTTGGTTGATGCGGTCGTCGAGGTCGAAAAGCTCGGTAATCATGAGCACGGCGTAGTGCGAGTTCGAGGCGAACAACGCTTTGATCAACCGCAGGCGGATGCCCTCGGTGTAGGGCGGCCAGGGCGAGTGGTGGGGAATCGGGATGCCGGCGAATTCGGATAGGATGCGCAGGGTGCTGTGCGCGCCGCCGACGTTCCAGCCGGACTGCTCGGTGGGAGTTTCGTGGTGCTGTTGGATGGCGCGCAGGCAGCCGCGCCAGATGCCGTTGAGCGGATCGTGGTCGTGGGTGGAGTAGGCGGCGAAGGTGTTGGCGGGAAAGGCATTGCCGGGCGTGGGGTGGCCGTGTTCGCAGTCCCAATGCGGAATCCGGAAGCCGGCGATGCCGAGATCCACGAGATGCGGGCGGACGTATTCGGGCACCCAGCCGAGGTCCTCGGCGATGATTTCCGCTCCACCCGCCGCTTCGAGAACGGCTCGCAGCCGCACGTCGCCATCCTCGCGGTTGGCGGCTTTGTTTTCCACCGTGTCGTCGGGCCGCAGAATCCAGTGGGGCAGGTGGCCGCCGCTGATTTTGGCGGCTTGCTCATGGCTGAGTCCGATGAATTCGGCGTTGCGCTCCGGCCGCCAGGGGAAGGCGTAGATGCGGTAAAATCCCAGAATGTGATCGAGCCGGAAAATTTGGAAAATGCGGGTCAGCCGGGCGATGCGTTTTTTCCACCAGATGAAGCCGTTGGCCTGCATGTGGTCCCAGCGATAGAGCGGGATGCCCCAGTTCTGCCCCCATTGCTGGAAAAACGGATCGTCCTGGTTCCGGCCCTCCGGCGGGGAGCCGCCGCACCAGTCGAGGTGGAATTCGTCGCGGGAGAAAAACACATCGCTGGAGTGCCAGCTCACGCCGATCGGCACGTCGCCCATCAATTTCACGCCGCGCTGTTCCGCGTGCGTCCGCAGCGCCAGCCATTGGCGGAAACACAGCCACTGGATGAAGGCGAGGAAGCCGAGCCGACCATCCACCCCCACGGTGTCGCGCGTGCGGAGTTTGTCGAGAAATGCCCGTGCGCCCCGCGGCGTCCGGCAGGTTTCGGGCCATTGGTCCCAGGTCAGGGCCTCGCCATGGATTTCCATCAGCAGGCGGAACACGCAGTAATCGTCCAGCCATTCCGCTTCTTGTTGGCGGAATTGTTCGAACTCCTCGATCAACTCGGGCGCGGCGGTCGCAAATCTGGACCACGCGAGTTCCAGCAAGGTCCGTTTCGCCTTGCGCACCGCCGGGTAGTTTACCAGCGGGGATTGGATCGCCGCTTTCAACGTGTGCCGCGCCCGCTCGATGTCGGCGTCCTTCAGTCCCGGGATTTCCGCGACCTCGCAGGCCAGGTAAATCGGGTCCAGCGCCGTCGAGGAAATCGCGCTGTAGGGGCTTTCCTCCGCGCCGTTTTCATTGATCGGCAGCAATTGGATGAAGCCGACTCCGTGATTCGCCGCCCAGTCGATCCACTCGCGCAAGGCGAGCGTGTCGCCGATGCCCAGATCGCCGTCGCGGCGCGGGGAAAAGGCGGGGATGAGAATGCCGGCTTGGCGTTTTGCGGGTGGCTGCACGAGAGACAAGTAAATCCGCCGCGCGGACGCGTAAATCTCCATTTCACTTCATCGCGCCGTAGCCGGGAAGGGGATCAGTCTCCCTGGAGCACCTCGACCCCGCGTCCCCGGAGTTGCTCGATGAACTCCGAATCCGCGGCCTTGTCGGTGATGAGGCAGCTCAGGTCTTCCACATCGGCGAAGAAAAACGCCGCTTTCTGGCCGAGCTTGGAGTGGTCCGCCAGAAAAACCACGTCCTCCGCGTTCGCCACGACGCGCTCTTTGAACGCCGCCTGCCGGGCGTTGTTGTCGCTCGCGCCGCGTTCGGGATGGAGGCCGTTTCCGGAAAAGAACACGCGGTGGATGTTGTAGCGTTGCAGCGATTTCTCCGCAGTCAGGCCGATGAACGAGCGCGATTTCGGGTCGAACAGGCCGCCGGTGCAGATCAGGTCGAGGTTCGGGCGGTCGGAAAGGGCGGTGAAGACGTTCATCGCGTTGGTGAGGATCGTCAGCGGCAGGTCGGGCAGGAATTCGGTGAGCGTCAGCACGGTCGAACTCGCATCGAGGAAAATGGTCTCGTTCGCCCGGATCCGGCTGGCCGCCAGGCGGGCGATGGACTGCTTTTCCTCCCGCCGCACCGCTTGGCGCTCGGTGAATGGCAGGTCCTCGCGAATCCGATTCGGCCGGTTCGCTCCGCCGTGAATGCGGATCAGTTCGCCGCGTTTTTCGAGAATCTCGAAATCCTTGCGCACGGTTTCGTCGGTCACACCGAGTTCGGCGGAGGTTTCCGTGGTGCGCAAGGAGCCGGTCTTTTCCAAAAGTTCCAGAATCCGGCGTTGGCGGTCGATGGCGAGCATGATTTTTGTTTTTCTTTGTTTTCTTGGTTATTTCTGTGTTTCTGGTTGACTTGTCAATCAAATCCAAGAAAAACAAAGTCACCGATGGCCGCAACGACCCAACCCGATCCGTCTCTCCGCCTGTTCGAACTCTCGCACCAACTCGGTCGGGAAGAACGCAAACTCGCCATTCTGGGCGAGGGCAACACCTCCGCCCGCCTTTCCGCCGACACCTTCGTGGTGAAGGCATCGGGCTCCAACCTCGCCACCTTGAGTCCGGCGGGAGTTTCCGAGTGCCACTTCGAGAAATTGGTCCCGATGCTCTCCGCGAGCGAAATGACCGACACCGCGATTGACGAAGCACTCTTCGCCGCCCGCGTTTCCGAAGAGGCCAAGAAGCCATCCGTGGAGGCCATTTTCCACGCCTATCTGCTCACGCTGCCCGGCGTGAACTTCGTCGGCCACACGCACCCGATCGCGGTCAACTCGCTGCTCTGCTCCAAGCATGCCCGCACCTTCGCCACCCGCCGTTTGTTCCCCGATGAAATCGTGTGCTGCGGAGTCGAGAGCGTGTTCGTCCCTTACACCGATCCCGGCCTCAAGCTGTCCCAGGCGATCAAGACCGCCGTCGAGGAATACATCAGCCGCCTTTCGCGTCCGCCGCGCGTGATTCTTCTCGAAAACCACGGACTCATCGCCCTCGGCGCGACACCCGAGGCCGTGCTTGCCGCGACATTGATGGCCGTCAAAGCCGCGGAAATCTTCATCGGTGCCGCCGCCATTTCCGGCGAGCCGCAGTTCCTCACCCCCGAGCAGGTCGAGCGCATCGCCGGCCGCCCGGACGAGCACTACCGCCAAAAAGCCCTCGGCCTCTGATCCCTGATAACTTCTAACAAATAACTCCTGACTTCACCAAAATCATGTCCAACTATCAATACGTCAACCACCTCTGGGACGATGCCAAGGCCGCCGGCCTCAACGCCGTCGATAAGCTTGCCTACCGCTCGAACCTGCTCGGCAGCGACCAGCGCATCACCAATACCGGCGGCGGCAACACCTCGTCGAAGGCCTTGGAAACCGACCCGCTCACCGGCCAGCCGGTCGAAGTTCTCTGGGTCAAGGGTTCCGGCGGCGACCTCCGCACCAGCACCCGCGAGAATTTCTCGTCGCTCTATCAGCAAAAACTCCTCGACCTCCAGAAACTCTACGCCGCGCGCGGCGACAAGGGACTCAAGGCACCTGCCGAGGATGACATGGTCGGCATGTACACCCACGCCACCTTCAATCTGAACCCGCGTGCATCCTCCATCGACACGCCGCTGCACAGTTTCATCCCGGCGAAGTTCGTCGATCACATGCACCCGAACGCGATCATCGCCATCGCCGCTTCGCAAAACTGCGAGAAACTCACCCAGGAGATTTTCGGTGGCGAAATGGGCTACGTGCCATGGATGCGTCCGGGCTTCGAACTCGGTCTCGCGATGCAGGAAATCGTGAAGAACGACCCGTCCGTGAAGTCGATCATGATGGGCCAGCACGGGTTCATTTCCTGGGATAACGAGGAAAAAGCCTGTTATACCTATACCCTCGATTGCATCGAAAAAGCCTCCGCCTACATCGAGGCGAAATACGCGGCCAAGGGCGGTGATGCCGCAGCTTTCGGCGGCGCTAAATACTCCACGCTCACTCCCGGGCAACGCCGCGAAACCCTCGCCGCGATCCTGCCATGGCTCCGCGGCCAGGTTTCCCAACAGCGCCGTTTCATCGGCACCGTGCAGGACGACGAGAAAATCCTGCGCTTCGTGAACTCGAAGGACGCCGCCCGCCTCGCCGAACTCGGCACGAGCTGCCCCGACCATTTCCTGCGCACGAAAATCAAGCCGCTCTACGTGGACTGGAACCCGCAGACCGAAGACGCCGCCGCGCTGAAAGCAAAACTCGCCGCCGGTCTAACCGCTTATCGCGAGGACTACGCCGCCTACTACAACGCGTGCAAACACGCCAATTCGCCCGCCATGCGCGACCCGAACCCGACCGTGGTGCTCATCCCCGGCATCGGCATGATCGCCTGGGGCAAGGACAAGTCCGAAAGCCGCGTGACCGCCGAGTTCTACAACTGCGCCGTGGAAGTCATGCGCGGCGCCGAAGCGATCGACACCTACATTTCCCTGCCACAACAGGAAGCGTTCGATATTGAATATTGGCTGCTAGAAGAGGCGAAGCTCAAGCGCATGCCTGCGGAAAAGGAACTCGCCCGCCAGGTCATCATCGTCATCGGTGCCGGTTCCGGCATCGGCAAGGAAACCGCCCACCGCCTCGTCAAGGAAGGCGCGCACATCGTCTGCGTCGATCTCAACGAGGACGCCGCCAAAGCCACGGCCAAGGAAATCACCGACCAATACGGACTCGGCATCGGCGTGGCCGGCACCGGTCTGTCCGATTGCGGCCCGGCCATCGGTCTCGCCGCGAACATCACCGACCGCGCTTCCATCCGCCGGATGCTCGACGATGTGGCGATCGCCTACGGTGGTTTTGATTCCATCTGCGTCACCGCCGGCATCTTCGTGCCGAGCGACACCAGCGGCCACATCCCCGACGACAAGTGGGCGCTCACCTTCAACATCAACGTCACCGGCAGCTACTTCGTGGCCGATGAAGCTTACAAGACCTGGAAAGAGCAGGGCCTTCGCGGCAACCTCGTCCTCACCACCTCGGCCAACGCCGCGGTCGCGAAAAAAGGTTCGCTCGCTTACGACACCTCGAAGGCCGCCGCCAACCACCTCGTCCGCGAGCTTGCCATCGAGCTTTCCCCGCTGGTCCGCGTGAACGGCGTGGCTCCCGCCACCGTCGTGCAAGGTTCCGCGATGTTCCCGCGCGAGCGCGTCATCGGCTCGCTCGCCAAGTATGACATTCCCTACACCGACGACGAAGCCACCGACTCGCTGGTTTCCAAGCTGGCCCAGTTCTACGCCGACCGCACGCTCACCAAGGCACCGATCACCCCGGCCGACCAGGCCGAGGCGTATTTCCTGCTCGTGACCCGGCGTCTCAGCAAGACCACCGGCCAGGTCATCACCGTGGACGGCGGTCTTCACGAAGCCTTCCTGCGCTAAGTTGGGAAAGGAGATTGGAGATTTGAAATTGAGAAATTAGGTCTTCGTTACCCAAGCGCGGATGGTTCGCCATCCGCGCTTGTTTTTGTTTTGATATAAGGAGGGTCGGACTCCGGCCGACCTGTCGATGCCCGGCGAAAGCGGAAGCGCGATAGCTCTTCTCTTTCACTCCCCATCGGCAGGCGGGCCGAAGT
>CAYXZE010000149.1:0-6302 GCA_964469395.1 uncultured Luteolibacter sp. | reverse complement strand
ATTGCTGCTCGCCATCCCCATGGCCGCATTCGCCAACAACAAATGGTATGTGAATTGCGAGAAAAAGAAAGATTGTTCCGAATGCCAAACCGGTAGTTGTGAAGGAGAATCCACTTCCTACGGATACAGGAACAGCTTCGAGGCCGCGCTGGAAACGGCGCTTGCGGATGGCGGGGAGTGCACCATTACCGAGGTGGACGCCTATGGAAACATCGTCACAGAAACCACGGTCGGCCCGGATGACGGCGGCGAGGGCGGCGAGGGCGGAGGTGGCGGAGGTGGCGGAGGTGGCGGAGGTGGCGGAGGTGGCGGAGGTGGTGCGGGCTCCGGTCCCGGCATCACCCCCGGCAACTACAAGCGATCCGGCCTCGTGTTTGTCGGAGCCTCGCCCGACTACGTGAAAACCGAACTGGCGGGCGGAGTGAGAACCCCGACCCAGATGCCGCTCAAGGGCGCGACCCGTTTCTACACCGATCTGCCGGACGGCTTCCAAGCCGCCCAATATCCCAACAGTCAGCTCACCGCGCCGGACGCCAACGGCTACCGGTCGCTCAAGCCGGATGCCCAGCCCTCTTCCATCACCATCCGCCGCAATCCCGACGGCGGCACCGCCACCACCAGCGGCAATCTGGACATCGTCCACAAGCAGCGTCACCCGCAGACCGGCGCATGGATCACCCGCACCACCCGTATCCACGCCCCACAGGACAACAACATCTGGTCCACCAGGTTCTATCTCGGCGATCCCAAGGAAAACCCCACCCTCACGCCCTACCGCGAAATCTCCATCACCCGCACGGCCAACCCCGGCGGCACTGAAACCACCCGCGAAGTAACCAAGGACCGCGACACTTCCGGCACCCTCGTCATCACCTCCGACCTCACCCGCACCTACGCCTTCTACAAACACGGTGAACCGGTGATCCTCGCCGAAACCCGCCACACCGGCACCGGCTCCGAACTCACCACCGGCTGGACCTACTATCACGACTCCGCCGATCAGGCCTCCTTCAACAAGCCCGCCACCATCCGCCGTTCCGATGGCGGTTGGGAAAACATCACCTATCTCGGCAACCCGATCACCGGCACCCTCGTCACCAAAACCGTCAGCGGCTGGCTCGACAACCCCGCCCCCGCCATCGGCACCGCCCCGGATGAAAACGCCAACTGCGTCGTCACCGTCTTCGAGGCCAAAAACGAAACCGGCACCATCGGCCGCGAGGAAAAAATCCAAGGTGTCACCGTCTCCCGAACCTGGGGGAACCGCTACAAATCCAAATCCGGCGAGACTGTCGAGAGAACCCATGAACAACGCGGTTCCGCCACCCTCACCACCGTCCGCACCGGCTACCCCGACGATGCCTCCGTCCCCGTCGTCGAACGCGGACGCCTCAAATCCATCCAGCACCCCGACGGCACCGTCACCCTCCACCGCCACGCCACGCAGGGCGAAAACCGCGTCGAAACCATCGAAACCGGCGTTGGCGACCTTTCCTCCGTCACCGACGGCACCCGCACCGTTTCCACCTACACCAAGGACGATGTCCTCATCAAACAAGTGGTCAGCGACATCGCCTCCGACGTCGAACTTTCCACCAGACAAGCCATCGCCTTCGATTCCAACGATCACCCCAGCCGCTGGGCCTACGACCATAACCTCGACGATTATTCCGAAACCTTGCAAGGCTGCTGCGGCATCGACTCCACCCGCAGCCGCGACGGAGTCGTGACCACCTACACCCGCGACGGCCTCAAACGCCCCAAAACCGCGATCAGCCAAGGCATTACCCTCAGCTACACTTACGGCAGCAAAACCATCGGCGGCACCCTCTTCCCCACCGAAAACATCACCGCCACCGCCGGTGGCCTCACCCTCGACAAGGGCACGACCGTCCGCGATCACGCCGGAAACGTCATTCAAAGAATCTCCCCCGACCTCGATGGCGACGGCAACCCGGAAGTTACCACCATCACCCGCGACTTCGCCACCCGCACCACGACCACCACCAACCCCGACGGCGGCACGGAAATCGAAACCGATCACGCCGACGGCCAGCACAAATCCACCACCGGTACAGCCACCGCGCCAAGGTTCCACACCTACGCCACCCACAACGACCAAGGTGGCGGCCTCGTCACCGCCCAAGGCCCGGCCGCCACCGGCCCGTGGCAAAAAGCCTGGCAAGCCGTTGGCGGCCAAACCTTCAAGACCACCTTCGACGACGGCACCACCGAACTCACTCTTCAAACCAACACTTTCGACGCCCTCGCCCGCCTCATCTCCACCAAGGACGCGGACAACGTCACCCAGCTTCTCGCCTACAATGCCAAGGGCGAAGCCTACCGCAGCGCCATCGACCTCAACCAGAACGGGCAAATCGACGGCAACGACCGCATCACCGATACACTGCGCGACGTGATTAGTGACAGCCCCATCGGCAATGCCCTCCGTTCCCTCAACATTATCTACGATCTTGCCAACAACCCGGTCACCGTTTCCACCACGTTTCAATCTCCCGACGGACTCACCACCCGTCAGGAAACCCTCGGCGTCTCCAATCCCTCCATCACCACCCGCGCCTCCCACCTCGACCGTGCCGACGGTTCATGGACCGACAGCACCAACAATCCCGACGGCACCAAACAAGTTACGGAATACAGCAACTGGCTCGTCGTATCGACCTCTTCTCTGTCCACTGATCACTCGGCACTGATCACTTCTTCCACCACCTACGACGCCCTGCGCCGTCCGATCACCCAAAACCACTCCCGCACCGGCCTCGTTACCACCCACTACGCTGCGAGTGGCCTCGTCGCCTCCATCGACGATCATGGACGTATCACCGCCTTCGCCCATGACTCCATGGGCCGCCGTATCGCCACCACCCTTCCTGATGGCTCCGTCAGCCACACCAGCTACTGGCCCACCGGTCAGGAAAAAGCTTCGTGGGGCAGCCAGACCAATCCCACAGTCAAACTCTATTCCCCCCAAGGCCAGCTCACCGAACTCCGCACTTTCCGCAGCACCAACTTATCCCTGGCCCCCGACGAAACCACCGGCAACTACGACGCCACCACCTGGACCTTCAACGCCCGCGAACAACTCACCCGCAAACAATACGCCGATGGCAAGGGCATCGACTACACCCACACTCCCGCCGGGCGCATCCTGTCACGCACCTCAGCGAGAGGCATCACCACCACCTACGGCTACAATACCGCCGGAGAACCTGTTACCACCGACTACAGCGATACCACTCCTAACGTCACCGTCACCTTCGACAAGCTCGGTCGCCACCAATCCATCACCAACGGCTACGCCACCTCCGTCTTTGCCTACAACCCCGCCACGCTCGCCCTCACCAGCGAGACCGTCAGCTATGATCTAAACCTAGACGGCACCCCGGAACTGACCCGCGTTCTCGACCGCAGCCGGGACAACCTTGGACGTAACACCGGTTTCCAACTCAAAGACGGCACCACCGTAGAAAACCAAGCCGCCTACACCTACAGCCCCATCGACGGTCGCCTAGCGACAATAAGGGGTGGGGACATTCCTGTCCCCACATCCTCACTCTTCACATATTCTTATCTCCCCAACTCAAACCTTGTCGCCACCGTTACCGGCCCCGTCCACACCGTCATCAACACCTGGGAACCCACCCGCGACATCCTCGCCTCCAAGCAAAACAAAGTTGGCACCACCACTATTTCCCAATTCGACTACACCGTGAACGCCCTCGCCCAGCGCACCGGAGTGAACACCAGCGGCACCGCCTTCCCGACCGCCCCCGGCTGGGCATGGGGCTACGACCCCCTCGGCCAACTCACCAGCGCCGACCACAGCACGGACAACACTTTCGACCGCGCCTATCAATACGACGCCATCGCCAACCGTCAGCGGGCCGCAACGGGCACCCTGGACATCAACGATGCCAGCGCCACCGTTTACACCCCCAACGCCCTGAACCAGTATTCTTCTCTGACTCTCAACTCTCCACCCTCAACTCTCAATCCCTCTTACGACGACGATGGCAACGCCACCGCCTACCCCATCTCCGCTCATCCCGGTGCCAACAGCACCCTCGAATGGGATGCCGAAAACCGTCTCATCAGCACGACGGTCAACGGAGTCGCCACCAACCACCTTTACGACGCTCAATTCCGGAAAATCGCCACCACCACCGGCGGGAACACCACCCTCTACCTCTACGACGATTGGAGCTGCATCGCCGAATACTCAATTTCCAATAATCAATATTCAATTTCAAAAGCCCGCCTATGGGGCCTTGATCTCAGCGGAACCCTCCAAGGCGCGGGCGGCGTCGGAGGTCTCTTGTCTGAAACTCTCAACAATCAACCATCGACTCTCAACCATTACCCTACCTACGATGGCAATGGCAACATCAGCGAATATCTCGACGACACCGGAGCAATCGCCGCCCACTTTGAATACGATCCATTCGGCAACACCGTGGTCAACACGGACACCGGCAACCTGTTCGCCTATCGTTTTTCAACGAAGCCATTGGATTTCACAACCGGCCTCTACTATTACGGCTACCGCTGGTATGATCCGCTCACTGGTAGATGGCCGTCCAGGGATCCGATTGAGGAGGAAGGGGGAATCAATCTGTATGGGTTTGTCGGGAACGACGGGATGAACGAGATTGATTTTCTCGGGATGGGTAAGGTGAAAATGACTTACACTCTAGCAACTGGTGAGTTATGTGTGGAAAATACCGAAATTGTGGATGGGGAGGAAGTAACCGAAAAATGCTGCCTCGAAGCGATTACAGGTGGAGCTCTAATGCCTGAGAATGATTTACCATACGATCCGTTGCCGACAGGAACTTACTACGTTATGAATTATACTGGAAATGGAACCCAAAGACCAGCAGATGAGTATTTTGGGCTATTTAAGGTGGATGGCACGGGCATGAAGATTAATGATCAATTCTGGGACCCAAGCGCATCTAGATCATCGCCTACTTACGATGATGACAAGCGCAGGGGGAAATCAGAAAAAGGGAGATGGAGAGATGGTCTGCGACTAAGTGCAGTTGGTCGCGCCGCAACCAGTCATGGATGTGTGATATGTGTTCCCGGCAAAGGCAAAGAAGGGGCGGAAGTTCTGGACGACTGGAAGAAGATCCAGAAGTGGGTAAGGGCTTCCGATGAAGCCGCCCTTCATCAATATAAGAATAATGAAATCCCACGGAGATCTGATCCCAAATTGTATAGCAGCACTAAATATACGACAATTGAAGTCAAATGAATAATCTATCAATTAATATAATCGGGAAAAGCTATTTCTGGACCTGCCTTTCAATCGGCTCTGCTTTTTTGCATATTTCATCCAGCTCTATTTGTGCCGAAGAAAAATTTATATTAAGTCGTAAATCAGCATCTTTGGAAGATGTTATGGAGAAGCTAATGGTAGATGCGTTCTCCTATAGTTTCAGTTCCACCAAGGAAAATACACCTTCGGGATATCGCGTGCTTTTTGAGCATTGGAGTGAAGGAGAGCTTAAACAAGTTCGAAAAACACAAGTCTTTCGTTTTGATTTAAAGGATTCGAGCAAGGATTCGTTTTTTATTTCGTTTCCAGTGCCTCCTCGAATGGATGTTCTGGTGCTTCCATCCGGTGGAAATGGTGAATTTAGGGAGGTCTTGCCTTTCAAGGTTAGCTCAAGCAAAGAAACTACACGTAACTATATTGAAAAAATTATTGCGGAAAATATAGATAAAAATAAGCCAATTGTTCTAGGCTATCTTGTTATTGGAATGAGTCATCAGATTGAGCTTGAAGTAAAAAGAGATGAAAAAAACACTCTTCAATCTGAAGTTGAAGCATATAAAGAGGTATTAATGCAAAAAAAAGTAAGCGATTCTGATTTAATCGTTTATAAGCTTATTTTTGAATAAGTAAGAAATGCACAGCCATCCCACAGGATGAAATGAACGCACAAGCCAGCCAATGGCAGCGGCCATGCCAACTCCATTCAAAAAAATCGAAGTTCACACAGCTTCTCGGCTACGAACCCTCTTGTCCATATCCCGGAAAAGTCTCGGACAGACGCGGCTACTTGTCTGGATTCGCCGCCTGTCGCCGTCTTCGACTCATTCCCGAACAAGGTATTGAACGAGGAAAGATCGCCTACGTTTGATCCCCCCCAAGCACCGTCCACACCCGTCCCGCCCACGCCCACGCCATCAGAACCCTCTCCGCTCCCTGAACCTCTTCCGACCTTCAGACTCCACCATCCCATGACTTCCCGCACCGCCCGCTGCCTCGCCCT
>CAYXZE010000148.1:0-6406 GCA_964469395.1 uncultured Luteolibacter sp. | reverse complement strand
GGTTTTGAAGCCCGTGTTCCTCTGCCTTCCACGCCCGGCGCGGCGCGAGTTCAGGTGCTGAAAATGACCGCGGGCGTCGGTTCCTTGCACCGACGCCCGCGGGCCCTTTTGGGGGGCTGTTGTGCGATCCCTTACGCGTTGGGAATCATGCAGGAATATCGTGACCGGGCCATTCCGTGATCACGTAGAGCGGGGATCGTGAGGGACTCGCCGGAATAATCACGCGGATCCATCCTTCGGGAACGCCGGGCCAGGGGCTGAGGTATCTGAAAAAATGTCGTCTCCGGATCGTTGCTTTGCGATTTCACAAATCGATCCGGCGATGCGAAGATTGGAAAGAACGTCGGAAGACAACCGTAATCACTCCCGCCTCTCCGATCCCATCCAAGCTCGGAGCACTCTTTTTAGTTCATCCCGCTTCATTCATGACCTTTCTCCGTTCATCCCACATTGCGTTACTGAGCATCGGCCTGGTCAGTTGCGATCGCGCATCGCAGGTGAGTTCGGAGGCTCCCTCGGGGCATGCGACCGTAGCTGTGGAGCGCAAGGGCGAGGTGGAATTGCCCGCCGAGATTTCCTTCAATGAGCACATCCAGCCGATCCTTTCGGAATATTGCTACCATTGCCACGGCCCGGATTCCGGCACGCGCATGCCCAAATCCGCCCCGCTCCGCCTGGACCGGCCGGAAGACGCGTTCGCTCTGCGCGACGATGGCAAGCCGCCCATCATCAAGGGCAAGCCCGCCGAATCGCTGATCGTCCACCTCATCAAGTCGAAGGACCCGAAGGAAATCATGCCGCCGGCGGAGAGCCACAAGGTCATGAAGGCCTCGGAAATCGCCCTGCTGGAAAAGTGGATCGAGCAAGGCGCGGAATACGAGCCACACTGGGCATTTGCCGCCAACAAGCATCCCGCGCCACCCGCCGCGGGAGAAGGCTGGGCCGCCAATCCGATCGACCGGTTCATCGCCGCGAAACTGGACGCCGCCGGACTGAAGCCGAATCCACCGGAAGACGCGCGGCGCTTCCACCGCAGGCTCGCTTTTGACCTCACCGGCCTGCCGCCCTCGCCCGTGGAAACCGACGCGTTCGTCAAAGCCCACGCCGCGAACCCGCAGGCCGCCGTGGAGACGGAGGCGGACCGCCTGCTCGCCAGCGACGCGAGCGCGGAACATTTTTCCCGCCACTGGCTGGACTCCATCCGCTATGCAGACACGCACGGCATCCACATCGACAACTACCGCAACATCTGGCCCTACCGGGATTGGGTGCTCCAGGCCTTCCGCGCGAACATGCCCTGGGACCAATTCACCGTGGAACAAATGGCGGGCGACCTGCTCCCCGACGCGACCTTGGAGCAGAAAATCGCCTCGGGTTACAACCGTTGTTTGGCCACCACCGGCGAGGGTGGCGCCATCGCCGATGAATACTTCGCCATTTACGCCAAGGATCAGGTGGAAACGATGGGCGCGGTGTGGCTCGGCCTGACTCCCGGTTGCGCCGCCTGCCACGACCACAAGTTCGACCCCATCTCGACCAAGGAGTTCTATCAGCTCACCGCGTTTTTCCGGAACACCACGATGTCGGCGCTCGACGGCAACAACGCCTCGCACCCGCCGGTGATTCTCGCGCCGCTGGCGGCGGACCGCCCGGTGCTGGCCGCCGTGGAGAAAGATCTCCAGGACACTAGGGCCAAGCTTGCCGAGCGCGTTCAGCACGGCCGCGGCGATTTCCAGGCATGGCTGACCTCGCCGGACAAGGCTGCCGCCGATGTCGCCCGAGGATTCAATCAAGGCCTGACCCTTTCCATCCCGCTGACCGAAGACCAGGGCGCGATCCGCGGGACGGTAGCCGGAAAAGCGCGCGAATGGACCGCGAAGGCGGATCGCAAGCCGGCCTTGGTCGGTTCAGCCGTGGTGGCCAGTGGCACGCCGGTCGATCTCGGCGATGACCTTGGCCGTCTCGAGCCCACCCAGCCGTTCACCCTTTCCGCCTTCATTCGCGTGGATGGAAATCCGCGTGGCGCGATCCTCTCGCGAATGGACGCCAGCCAGGCCTACCGCGGTTGGGACATCTGGGTGGAAAATGGTCGCATCGGGACCCATCTCATCGATCAATGGCCAGACAAGGCGATCAAGCTGCTTTCCGAAAAGCCCGTCCCTACCGGGCAATGGATTCACGTCGCCATCACCTGCGAACCCGGAAAACCCGCCAAGGAAATCCATCGTCTGTGGATCAATGGCGAGCCGGTCAAAACCACCAGCGAGGCCCATGGTCCGGTCGCCACACTTCAGAACACCGTGTCCTTGCGCATCGGAACTCGATCCAATGACAACACGCAATTGTTAGGCGGCGAGGTGCTGCTGCAGGATTTCAGGATTTACCAACGCGCGATCCCCCAGGCGGAATTGAAAAAGCTTTCCAAAAACGCCGTGATCCAGCCGCTCATTTCCCTGCCCGCCGCTAAGCGCAAGCCGGAGCAAGTCGAGTCTCTGTATCAGTTCTACCTCGCCAACCACGATAAGGCATCACAACAACTGCGCGATCACCTCGACGCTCTCACCAAGCAGCAGCAGGAAATCCGCGCCCGCGGTTCCGACACCCTGGTGATGCAGGAAAAGCAGGACTCCGAGCCCTTCGCCCACGTGCTGACCCGTGGCGTCTATTCCGACAAGGGCGAAAAGGTTTCTCCCGGCACGCTCGCCGTTCTGCCGCCGATGGCACCGGACGCACCGAAGAACCGCCTCGGACTGGCCCGCTGGCTGGTCGATCCCGCCAATCCATTGCCGGCCCGGGTCACCATGAACCGCACCTGGCAATACTTCTTCGGCACCGGCATCGTGGAAACCACGGAGGACTTCGGCATCATGGGCGCGCGCCCGAGCCATCCGCAGTTGCTCGACTGGTTGGCCTCCGAATTCGTGGATTCCAAATGGAACTACCGCCACATGCTCAAGCAGATCGTCACCTCCGCGAGCTATCGCCAGTCAGCCGTCATTTCCCCGGAGAAGCTGGAAAAAGATCCTGACAACCGGCTCCTGTCGCGTGGTCCGCGCATCCGACTGGATGCGGAGCAACTGCGGGATCTCGCACTGTTCAGCTCCTCGCTCCTCGTGCCGAAAGTCGGCGGTCCCTCGGTGAAGCCCTATCAGCCGGAAGGCATTTGGGAGGCCGTCGCCATGAAGGAATCCAACACCAAGAGCTACAAGCAAGGTAAGGGCGACGATCTCTACCGCCGCTCGATGTATACCCTCTGGAAACGCACGGCCGCGCCGCCCTCCATGGAAATTTTCAACGCCCCCAGCCGCGAAGTCTTCTGCGTGCGCCGGGAGCGCACCAACACGCCGCTGCAGGCACTCGTCCTGCTCAACGATCCGCAATTCGTCGAATCCTCCCGGGTGCTCGCCACCCATGCCATGCAGTCCGCGAAGGAGTTCGGGCAGCGGCTCGCCTTCATTTCCACCCGCCTGTTGGCGCGGGAGTTGAAAGCGGAAGAACTCGCGATCGTGAAATCCACCTACGACCAGGCCCTCGCCATCTATCAGAAAAAACCCGCCGAGGCGAAATCCTTCATCGCCACCGGCGACTCCCCGGTTGCGGGCGATCTGGACCCGGCGGAACTTGCCGCCTGGACGCTGGTGGCCAGCCAAATCCTCAACCTCGACGAAACCGTAACCCGATGAACCCGCTCGAAACCTACAATGGCGCGCTCACCCGCCGCCAATTCTTCCGCAAGTCGGGCACCGGCCTGGGCATGGCCGCGCTTGCCTCCCTGATCGGCGGCAGCGCGGACGGCGCGCCCGCCGATGCCGCGGGCTTCCTCGCCGGGCTGCCCCAGTTCGCCCCGCGGGCGAAACGCGTGATCTACATTTCCCTGATCGGCGCACCCTCGCAGCTTGAGACTTTCGATTACAAGCCGGGCTTGGAAAAACGCTTCAAGGAAGACCTCAACCAATGGCTCAAGGATCAGGGCCAGCGACTGACCGGCATGACCTCGGGCCAAACCGCTTTCCCGCTGGCGCCTTCCATTTTCAAATTCGCCCAACACGGCCAAAGCCGCACCTGGGTCAGCGAACTGCTGCCGTGGACCGGGAAAATGGTCGATGACCTCTGCGTCATCAAATCCATGCACACCGACGCCATCAACCACGAGCCGGCGAACCAGCTCATCTGCACCGGCTCGATGCAGAGCGGCAAGGCCTCGATGGGTTCGTGGCTGTCCTACGGGCTTGGCTCGATGAATCAGGATTTGCCGGCGTTCGTCGTGCTGCACGCCCGGCACACCTCGCCGTATTCGAACGTGCAGGCCATTTCCTCCCGGCTGTGGGGTTCCGGCTACCTGCCCGGCAAGCACGCCGGCGTCGCCCTCCGCTCGCTCGGTGATCCGGTGTTGTTCCTCAAGGACACCAACGGCGTGGACCGCGACACGCGCCGCATGATGCTCGACGGCTTGAACCAACTCAACCAGCGCTCCTATGACGCCGTCGGCGATGCGGAAACCCAGACCCGCATGCAGCAATACGAAATGGCCTTCCGCATGCAGGCTTCCGTGCCGGAATTGACCGATCTTTCCAAGGAAACGGAGAGCACCTACGCGCTGTATGGAAATGACAGCAAACAGCGCGGCACCTTCGCCAACTCGGCGCTGATGGCGCGCCGCCTCATGGAGCGCGGAGTGCGATTCGTGCAGATTTTCCACCGCGGTTGGGATCAGCACGGCGACTTGCCGCGCGACCTCGCCTCGCAGTGCAAGGACGTGGATCAGGGCTGTTACGGCCTGATTCAGGATCTCAAGCAGCGCGGCATGCTGGAGGACACGCTGGTGGTTTTCGGCGGCGAGTTCGGCCGCACCATTTACTGTCAGGGAACCCTAACCGCCCAGAATTACGGTCGCGACCACCACCCGCGCTGCTTCAGCATCTGGATGGCCGGCGGCGGCATCAAGGGCGGCCAGGTTTACGGGGAAACCGACGAGATGTCCTACAACATCGTGGACAAGCCCGTACACATCCGCGACCTCCACGCGACCATCCTCCATTCGCTGGGACTGGACCACAACCAGCTCGCCTTCAAGTTCCAGGGCCTCGACCAGAAGCTCACCGGCGTGGAACCCGCCAAGGTGGTGAAGGAGATCTTCGCGTGAGGCATGCTGACGGCTCCGCTTGGGGGAGAATTGACGAATGCGGATTCGTCAATCTCTTCAAAATCACTGACGTCATTGACGTCAGTGGTTGGCATCTTCCGTTCCAGGTTTATTTCAAGCGGCGGTGCAGCAGCTTGAACGTGAAGACTCCGGCGGTGGCGCCGAGCACGTCGGCCAGCCAGTCGTAGGGGTCATTGCCGCTGCGGCCCGGGGTGAAGCTCTGGTGGTATTCATCGAGACCTCCGATCACGGCGCTGATGAGGATCACTCCGGCGAGGATGGCTTTCCAGTTCGGGCGTGCGGGATTCCGCCTGAAAAGCCAGGCGCTGAGCAGGCCGCTGCCGCCGAAAAAGTAGCCGAAATGGGCGATCTTGTCGAAATGATCGATCGGCGGGAGTTGTGGCCCGGTGAAGGGACGCGAGGAAAGAATCCACAAGACGCCCAGCCAGGTCAGGAATGCGGCGAGCCAGAACTTCGGATTCCGCGAGAGCCTTCTCATGGCTCAGAGTTTGCGCATTTCCTCTTCCAGCCGCTCGGCCAGCCATTGTTTCATCATCGACTGGTAATTGAGGAAGCGCGAGCGGGCGATGCGCTTGATGCGGGAAAGCATCCGCGGATCGAAACGGAGGGTGATGGTGGTGGATTCCCGGGAGTCGGCTTCGTGGACGGATGATGCCATCAGGCGGCCGTCCAGCTCGTGGGTTTCCCAGTATTTCGCTTCTGCGGCTTCATCGGCAAAGTCGGGGATGTCGGTCCAGCGGGTGACGGAATTCATGGTGAAAATAGGGGCGTTCAGCGGAATTCCGCGTATTTGCGATCGTAAAACTTTTGTTCGGCCTCGGACATTTCCCGGGCGGCGACGACGCGGGCGGCTTTACCATCGGTCGAGAAGGACAGGAACAAATGGCGGTCCGCCACCGTGCGGCCGAGCGCGTAGTAGCGGGATGCGCCGTCGGCCCGCTCGTTGTCGGGCAGGAAGCGGACGGAAAAGGGGTCCTCGAAAGCTTCTTCAAGCTCGCGGGGGGTGATGTTGCGGAGGTCGAATTGAACGTCGAGTAGGTCGAGTTCCATGGCGGGAGTCTGGGGATGAGAGGAGAAAGTGCAACCAAGAGTTTGAGGAGTTCACAAGGTGTGCCCCATGCGCGTGCGCTTGGTTTCGAGGTATTTTTCGTTGTGGGGATTCGAGGGCAGGCGGATGGGCAGTTGCTCGACGATTTCGAGGCCGTAGCCTTCGAGGCCGACGACTTTTTTCGGGTTGTTGGT
>CAYXZE010000147.1:2135-6409 GCA_964469395.1 uncultured Luteolibacter sp. | reverse complement strand
TTATTTTCCGTGTATTCCGAGTATTCCGTGGTTCTCATTTCTGAATTTAGGATAAAAAACACCCGCGCCCGGACGAGCCGGACGCGGGCGCGAACCCTACTCCATGAAAAAATTGTCAGCTCTCAATCCTCGGGGGCATCGGGAGCCCCGAGCAGGCGGGGGAGAATGCGCAATCCGCCGCCCACTACGCTGCCGTCAAGGTTGAGGTTTTTAACCCGCTCTTGAATCTCGGCGGGGGCGGCGGCCTTGTCCTGCGCCGTATCCCACGGGCCGCTCCAGGTTACAGTGCCTTGCGGATCGCGGACGGTGATCTCTTTCGAGCCGTCCTTGGATTTCATTTCCACACTGCCGTGCGGGTCTTGCATTCTGAAAGTGGCGCCGCTTTGAATCTGGATTTTTCCGCCACCGAGGTTGAGCTTTAGATTGCCATGCAGGCGTTGTTGAGCGCCTTGCAGTTGCTGATCCGCGTCGTGCAATTGTTTTTGCGCGTCGCGCATCGCCTGATCCATCTGTTGTGGAATTTGAAGGGCGTCCTCTCCGAGTTCGAGCCTGCCCACTTTTCCGGCGATGGCATCGCGGACGCGTTCGGCCAGTTCTTTCGGCAGTCCTTCGAGGTCGAGGCCGTCCATGGGGATGGCTTCCCCGGCCACGGCCAAATCGGCGGGTCTGGCACCGAGGGTGGCGTCCAGCGTGAGCGGCTTGCCCTTGTGGATGAGGTCCAGGGTGACTTTCTCGCCCGGCTTGAGATCCGTGATGTGACAGGAAATTTCCGCCGGCGAGCCGACGGCTTTGCCCGAGACTTTGGTAATCACGTCATTGACTGCGACTCCCGCCCGGGCGGCGGGGCCATCCGGCACCAGGGAGCGGACGATGACTCCTTCGCCGGAATTGAGGCCGAGGTGGTCGGTCAGGATTTCCGGGACCTCGCCGGAGACGATGCCGAGGAATGCGGCTTGTTCCCGGGGCTTGGCCGGCGGTTTGACTTCGGGCGGGGCGGTCTGGTCCGCCGCGGCGGGTGGTGGCGGCGCGTTATCCGCGGGTGCTTCCAGGGCGAATGCGGGTGTGGTTAGAAAAACGGCGAGGCCGGTCGCGAGGACGGGGGATGATTTCAATTTCATGGCTTGCCTACGAGAAGCGTAGTAGTTGGGGGTTTTTGTCTGGCGGGGTTCGGGTCAGTCGGTTTTCGCGGGAACCAGCATGTATTCGACCCGCGGCTGCTCGACCTCGACGGTCCGGCCGTTCGCGTCCTTGAGGGTGATCTTGTCCTTATAGACCACGCGCACCACGTTGTGGGGTTGTTTGTTGGATTTCCAGACGATGCCCTCGTCGCGCACTTCGCTCAGGCCGCGGTTGAATCCGGCGGGGATGAAGTTGCCGGCCGGTGTGGCCGCGATGGAAGAGGAGGGGGAGGGCGGGGCGGACTGGCGGGCGACGGGAGAGGGGAGGTTGGCGGAAGGCACCAGCAGCGCGGAGGCCGCGCCGATCAGGGCCACCGCGGCGGCCGCGCTCCAGATCGGGCGCTGGCGGCGGGGCTCGGGCGCGCTGGATTGCGGGAAGGGCACGATCTTCTCGTCCACGGCGAACGGGACATCATGGACGCTGGCTTCAAGCCGCGCCAGGAAATCGGCGGACAGTCTGGCGGGCGGGGTCTCGCGGAGCATGGCCTCGAAATGAAGCTCCCCGGGAGTCAGGCGGGTCAGTGATCCGTCGGCGGCGGCTTCGAGACGCAGGAGATACGCTTCATCGAGCGCGGCGGCCTGGAGTTCGCGAAGTTGCGCTTCGATGGATGATGGGTCGGAGGTCATGGCGGAATGTTAGATCGAAAGGTCGCCCCGCCGGCGGGCGCTGCCGAGGCTTTTCTTGAGGGCCTCAAGTCCATAGCGATACCGGGACGCCGCTGTGTTTTGGGAAATTCCAAGAGTTTCACCGATTTCGGCGAACGTGCGCTCGCCCCAGATTTTCATGAGGATGACTTCGGAAAATTTTTCGGGAAGCTCCTTGAGTTTTTCCTCAAGCTGGATGCGGGTCTCATCGTCGGAGGAATCGTTTTCAAACCAAGGCAGCAGGGCGTCGTATTCGCCGGTTTCCGCATCCGCGGTGACGCTGTCCTCGCGGCGCTTGCGGCGGTCGTCGCGGCGGCTGAGGTCGATCGCGAGGCGGCGGATGGCGGTGTAGAGATACGGCTGCCAGGCTTCCTGCCCGCCGACGAACTCGCCGCTGCGGACTTTTTCCACGAGTTTCACGAGCGCGTCCTGGAAAATGTCCTTGGCGTCCTCGTGGGAGCGGGTCTGCTGGCGCGCGAAAAGCAATAGTTTCGGGCCATGATCCTCCAGCCACTCACGCCAGGCGGAAGCGGCGGGCGATGCATCGGGAACCGCAGTCAGGGATGGCATGGGGTTGATTTCATCCATAAAGCGTAGCGGGTTGCGGGATTTGTTTCCCGTTGGAAATTAAAATGTCAGGACTTCCAGCTGGCGAGCTTGCAGACGCGCTTGAAATGCAGGGGATCGACCGGCGTGATCGAGAGCCGGGTGCCGCGCTGGCAGACCATCATTTCGGCCAGCAGGGAGTCCGCCTTGAGCGCTTCGAGCGTCAGCATTTCCGGGAACTTGCCGACGAATTCGAAATCGGTCAGCCACCAGCGCGGGTTTTCGCGGGTGGACTTGGGGTCGTGATACTCGCTCCCGGCATCGAACTGCGTGGGGTCAGGATACGGCTCGCCGACGACGCGGGCGATGCCGGTCACGCCGGGCGGCTTGGCGTTCGAGTGGTAAAACAGGGCGAGGTCGCCCGGTTTCATTTCCTTCCACATGAAGTTGCGCGCCTGATAGTTCCGGACGCCGCTCCATGGTTCGCGTTTGACCTTTTGGAGATCGTCGATGCCGAAGACATCGGGCTCGGACTTGATCAGCCAGTGGCGCATGGGTTCAGGCGATGGATTTGACGAGACCGGGCTTGGCGGCGGGCAGGCCCAGGTGCTCGGGGCCGAGTTCAAGGCCGCGGGCGGCGCGGACATCGGCCTCGATGGCTTCGATGACATCCAGCTCGGGGCGGAAATTCGCCGCGTGATACGAGCTGCGGACGAGCGGGCCGCTGGCGACGTGGCGGAAGCCTTTCGCTAGGGCGATTGCCTTGTATTCGTCGAAAGCGGCGGGCGTGATGTAATCGACGACCGGCAGGTGCTTGGGCGTGGGGCGCAGATACTGGCCCATGGTCAGCACGGTCACGTCGTGTTCCAGCAGATCGTCCATGGCCCGGAGGATTTCCTCGTGGCGCTCGCCGAGACCTAGCATCAGGCCGCTCTTGGTGGCGATCTTGTTGTTCACCATGGCCTTGGCCTTTTTCAACACGGTGAGGCTGCGCTGGTATTGGGCGCGCGAGCGGACCAGCGGAGTGAGGCGCTCGACGGTTTCCAGGTTGTGGTTGAAAATGTGCGGGCGGGCGGCCATCACCATGGAGAGCGCCCAGTCGCGGTCGTTGAAATCCGGCACGAGGACCTCGATGATGATTTCCGGGTTCGCCTCGCGGACGGCCTCGATGGTTCTTTTGAAATGCTCCGCTCCGCCATCCCGCAGGTCGTCGCGGGCGACGGCGGTGATGACGACGTGGCGCAGATTCATCCGGCGGGTGGCCTCGGCGACGCGTTGCGGCTCGTCGGCCTCCAGCGCGTCCGGCTTCGCGGTTTTCACGGCGCAGAAGCCGCAGGCGCGGGTGCATTTTTCCCCGGCAATCATGAAAGTGGCGGTGCCGGAGCTCCAGCATTCCCAGCGGTTCGGGCACTGCGCCTCTTCGCAAACGGTCACCAGCTTGAGGTCGGTGATCAGCGATTTCGTGGACCAGAATGCCGGGTTGTTCGGCAGTCGCACTTTGATCCAGTCCGGTTTCCGATCCCGGTGCAAAGTCGGATCCATCTTCATTTTCGGTCCACAGCTGCTCATGTCGGCGGGAAACTAGTCCTGCGGGGAGCTGCGGGGAAGCGGAAAGTGGGTGGAAGAATTTCCCGCCACCACGATTCCATTTGCACGTCCCCGGGTGAATCCGGGATTGCGGTGATGTCGATATGGCCTTCGAGAATGGTCCTCGATCCGCTCGCTCAGCGGATTTTCGGCGTCATCGGGGAATTGCCCGTCCGCCTGTTCGCGCCATTTCCGGGCGTTTTCCGTCGCGTCTTGTTAGTATCCCTCATTGATGAGCTTGATTACGGCTTGGACCACCGACCGGCACTGTCTTGGACGTAGCGCCCATCCTTCTTCCATCCATCAATGATCTTCAGC
>CAYXZE010000147.1:0-2035 GCA_964469395.1 uncultured Luteolibacter sp. | reverse complement strand
TATTCGCGACCGTTCTTTTCGGGATAGGCTGGACCTGCGATATTACAGCTCGCAAGGAGGAGGCTCACTGCTATCGAGATGGTTGCTGTGATGGCAATCTTCATTGTTGTGCGACGACTGACCTGACAAAGCGTCTTGGAAAAAGCCTTACTACAAGAAGAGAGCCGCTGACCAAGCCGATTCCGGAAGAGAGAATCACAACGCCATCAGCGGGCACACCATCGCGAAAACATCCTGCAAGATGCCCGATTCCGGCAGCACAAAAAATCATCCCGCCAAACCATATGAATTGCAGGGGAGAGTTCCGTGCTATCATGAGCTTGTCAATACCGGGGCGTGTCATCACACGCCCGCGAGCAAAAAGTCCAAACATTACTCCAAAGAAAATCGGCAGGAGGGAAAACATCGTAAGTGGTATTGCAACGAGCCAGAATAGACGGCGATCAAATTCTGGGACCGAATCGCCACACGTCGCCGAAAAGCAAGATGCTACAAGCACCGAACTCAGAATTAGGATGTTGATCCAGCGTGCCATTTCTTGCAGAACGGTCTAAGGTGAGGGGAGCGCAGCGGAGTTGCCTTCACCGCTTTGTTCGCATTGTGGGCGCAACCGATAGAGCCAGATGAATATCCGGACGTAGAGCGCATGCACCCCTACCAGCAGGGGCGCACGTCGATCACGGAGTTAGGGTTGTGGCTACGAAAAATCATCGAAACAGGGCGGCTGGTAGGGGGTGCATGACGCGACTTCTTGAATTTAGTCGATTGGGAGCATGGTTACATATGAACGTATTCCGTGAGTAGCCCATTCTTGTTGAAAAACAGCAGGATGTCGTTCCCTCCTTCGGCCATCACATAATAAGTTGCGTTACTCTGGGTGTAAAGTCGGCCCCACTCATCAATGGTCTCCTGCGGGATATTCAGAGTGGAATACTCGGAATGGGGAAGGCTCTTGAGGTAGGCGACATCCGGGACCTTAGTCGCCTTGCCGCCCAAGCTCGCGAGGACCTTGTCCTTCGGTGCCGCGACTGAACGATAGGTCTTCAAATCGGCTGCAATCCCGTCGCGAATAGGGTTCCCGCTGATGATCTCGTTTCCGAACACGTCAGTCTGTGGAGTGGGAGTTGGCGACGATGAGGAACATGCTCCGAGGAGAGTAAACGATAACAGGATGTAGAATAGTTTGAGCGCCATTGTGTGATCTAATTCTTGCCCAACGTTTGAGTGGTGGCAACGTGTGATTGTGAAGCGGTTGAGAAGTAACTGAAGGGCTTATGAACGGTTGCTACCCACGACATGTTCTGCGGTCTTCCTTTCTTCCTCCGATACACTTCTAAAGTAATCGGTGACTTTGGGATGCACTCCCGGCAACCCTCGGGCTGGATCGACAGCCAAAAACTTTGCGACTTTGAATCTCTCATCGAAGAGAACCGCGTAAATCCGCGACGGATCGAGTGGCAATTTCTCGCCCGAATTCAGCAACGTCACTATCTCATTCTTCAAGTCATACTCCACCCGCACGGTGGTTTGGGAGCTATAACCGTTGGCTTTCTCCCAGACACCTCCGGTCCAAACGACCTTACTTTCGCCTGTTGGTTCGAAGCCTCCGGGGCCAACTTTTGTTCCGGGTTGGTCTTTTGGGATACAGCATGCCCTTAGCACGATTTCACTTCGAGGTCCGCGATGAAGGACATGAAGTTTTCTTTCCGCACACGCCAGAAGCTCTCGATAGTCGTCGCCGCTCCCGTCAAAGATCGTGCCGAACCTCGATGTGGACGCTGGCTCAATTGACATTCTTGACCATCTTTGGACGCCCCACGTGCAGACGCCCAAAACGGTCAGTAGAACGATTGAGAGTGTGATTGATTTGGGCATTTTCAGGCAGAACGTAGAGCGCATGCACCCCTACCAGCGGCGGCGCACGTCGATCACGAGGTTGGGGTTGTAGCTACGGGAAATCATCGAAACAGAACGGCTGGCAGGGGTTGCATGACGCGGCTTGTGTGTGCCCAGCATGGGCACGTTGTAAATGGGG
>CAYXZE010000146.1:0-6445 GCA_964469395.1 uncultured Luteolibacter sp. | reverse complement strand
CCGGCGGAGCGCAGCGCGGTGCGCGATGCCGATACGTTTGCCGATCTCCAGCAAGCCGCGCCGCGCGCCAACAACGTGCCGCTGGACCCGGAGCTGAAAGGTTTTATCCCGATTCCCGGAACCGACACGCGGATCAAAATCGGCGGCTCGGCCCGCGTGGATACCATCGTGGACTTTGACAACAACGGGAACCCGAACCAGTTCGTGCCCTCGTCGATTCCCGTGCCGGGCGAGTCCGGATGGAATGGCGGGGAGCGCAGTGCCATGCACGCGAAAGGCACCCGCCTCAGTCTCGAACTGCGCCGCCCGGTGACGAACGACGACACGCTGCGGATCTACACCGAATACGATTTCTTCGATGACTCTTCCTCGAGCGCGATGAAGTTCCGCGCTCGGCATTTTTACGGCCAGGCGTGGAATTTCCTCATCGGCCAGACGTTCTCCGCGTTCATGGACATCGACGCGTTTCCCGACGTGGTCGATTACCAGGGGCCTAACGGCATCGTGAACCGCCGTCAGCCGCAGATCCGCTACACTCATCCGATTCACAAAGGTGATGACTGCAAGACCCTGTTTTTCGCGAGTATCGAGCAGCCGGAATCGCAAATTGATACGGGCACGGGAGAGTTCACGATCGACTCTTCGGTGGTGAATCATTTGCCCGACGGTGTCGCGGGTTTCCGTTGGGAAGGCCCGCTCGGGCACCTGCAAAGCGCGGCGATTTTCCGCGAGCTTTCCTTTGAATCCGAAGACGGCTCCGACGCGAATGTCCTCGGCTGGGGGGTGAATCTCTCGGGCTCGCTGAATGTCTTCGACAAGGACAAGATCTCCGCGCAGGTCACTTACGGCGAGGGCATCGCGCGTTACATCAATGATCTGAGCGGGGAGAGTCTCGATGCGGCGCTCACCAACGGGCGGCTCGAAGCGGTCCCGGTTTTCGCCGCGATGGCCGGCTACACGCACCACTGGAGCGACCACTGGCGTTCGACAATCGCCGGCGGCTACGTCCATGCCAGCGCGCCCGACGCCCTCGGCCCGTTCGCCGTGGACAGCACGCTCTACGGCAGTGCGAACCTCATGTGGCACCCGACGAAGTCTTTCCGCACGGGGCTCGAATACCTTTACGGCAACAAGGAAACCATCGGAGGTTCCGAGCGCGACGCGCATCGCCTCAACTTCGTCATCCGCTACGATCTGGTCCGCTAACTTTTCCCCCTAACCATGGACATCAAACTGATTCTTGAATTTCTGGTCATCCTCGGCGCGCTCGCGATGGGCGCGCGGGCCGGTGGTGTGGGCCTCGGCTTGTGGGGCGCGGTCGGACTGCTCGTGCTCGTCGTGGGTTTCGGGGTCGTGCCTGCGAGTCTGCCTGGCGATGTGTTGCTCATCGTGCTCACCGTCATCATGGCCGCATCGGCGATGGAGGTGGCGGGCGGGATCGATTTCCTCGTGCGCGTGGCCGAAAAGATCATTCGTAAGAATCCCAAGCAGGTCACGATCGTCGCGCCACTTGTCACGTATGGCTTCACCTTCGCGGCGGGCACCGGTCACATTGTCTATCCGTTGCTGCCGGTGATCTATGAAGTGGCGCATGAAAACGGCATCCGGCCCGAGCGCCCGATGGCGGTGGCCACGATCGCCTCGCAGCAGGCGATCACGGCGAGTCCGGTCTCCGCGGCGACTGCGGCGATGATCACGATTCTCATGTCACATGGTGTCGGGCTGGTGCAGATTCTTCTCATCTGCGTGCCGTCCACGCTGCTTGCGGTGCTCATCGCCGCGTTCGCGCAACTGCGCGTCGGCAAGGAATTGAAGGATGATCCCGAGTATCAACGCATGCTTGCTTCCGGTGAGATCGAAGCTCCGGGCAAGTCTTCCGGAATCGCGCCTCCGCCACTTAAAAATGGAGCGAAAGCGAGTGCTGTCATTTTCTTCGCCGGCGTCGCGATGGTGGTGCTGGCAGGCATCTTTCCCGAGGTCCGCACGGTGATCGGTTCGGGGGAGGAGCCCACGGAACTCAAGATGCCGATTGCCATCGCGATCGTCATGCTCACGGTGGCCGCAGTCATTCTTGCGGTCACCAAGGCTCCCGTCGGAGAAGTGCCGAAGTGCAAGACGTGTCAGTCTGGCGTCACCGCGATCATTGGTATTTTGGGCTTGGCCTGGCTGGGTGACTCATTCATCGCGGCGAACCGTGAGGTGATCATCGGCGGCCTCAGCGGCATGGCCCAGGCCGCGCCGTGGACGTTTGCCATCGGTCTTTTCCTCGCCTCGATGCTGCTTTACAGCCAGGCGGCCACCACGAAGGCGCTGATGCCGCTCGGCCTGTCGCTCGGCATTCCGGCGCCGTTTCTCATCGCCATGTTCCCGGCGGTGAACGGTTATTTCTTCATCCCGAACTACGGCACGCTCATCGCGGCCATGCAGTTCGACCGCTCGAAGACCACGCGCATCGGCAGGTATCTTCTGAACCATTCGTTCATGCTGCCCGGCATCATCTGCACCGTCGGCGCGGTCAGCATCGGGCTGCTGATCGCCTCCTTTTTCCCCAAATAGAACACCACCATGAGTCTCCATCCTGAAACCATCGCCACCGCCGCCCGGCACATCGGCATCGCCACCGAAGAACTCGCCGCCGTCGCCGGGCAGGGCAGCGCGGTCACGTATGCCGCCGGTGATTATTTGTTCCATGAAAGCACGCCCCGCACCTGGCTCGGCATCGTTCTGGACGGGGAAGTCGAGATCCAGCGCGGCACCCAGGCGCGCACGGTCACGCTGGCCACGATCGTGCCCGGCGGGATTTTCAGCGAAGGCGTGATGCTTGACGATTCGGCGCACGCGTCGAGCGCGGTGACGCCCCAGGGCGCGCGGATCTGGCAGATTCCACGCGCCGCATTGGAAAAGGTGCGGGCGGAGAAACCGGAGGTTTTCTATCGGATCGTGGGCCGTGTCGCCGCGCGCATCAGCGAGCGCCTGCGTTTCGCGACCGAGCGCATCGCCCATGAAAAGTCCGCCACCGTCGTTTCCGCCGTGCGCTCCGAGCACGATTCGCTCGGCGACCGCGAGGTGCCGGACCACGCCTACTACGGCGTGCAGACGATCCGGGGCATGGAGAATTTCCGCATTTCCGGGATCGCGATGCATCATTTCAAGCATTTCATCAACGGTTTCGCCTTCGTGAAAAAAGCCGCCGCGCTTGCGAACCGCGACCTCGGCGTGCTTTCCGCCGACAAGGCCGGCGCGATCGTCGGCGCCTGCGAGGAAATCCTGGAAGGGAAGCTGCACGACCAGTTCGCCATCGACATGATCCAGGGCGGCGCGGGCACCTCGACCAACATGAACGCGAACGAGGTGATCGCGAACCGCGGTCTCGAACTGTTAGGCCACCGCAAGGGGCAATACGAGCACCTCCACCCGAATGACCATGTGAACTGTTCGCAGTCCACGAACGACGCCTATCCGACCGCGATCAAGCTCGGCGTCATCCTCACGCTGCGCGACACCATTTCCGCCCTCCGCGAACTGCGCGCCGCGCTGGATGCCAAAGCCGTGGAATTCGCGGATGTCCTGAAAATGGGCCGCACGGAAAACCAGGACGCCGTGCCGATGACGCTCGGTCAGGAGTTCTCCGCATACGGCGTGATGATCGGCGACGGCATCCGTCACCTGACCCGCGTGGGCGAGGAGTTCCACTCGATCAACATGGGCGCGACCGCGATCGGCACCGGCATCAACAGCCCTCCCGGATATGCCGCGCTCTGCACGAAGCATCTCGCCGAAATCAGCGGCATCCCGCTGACGCTCGCGGACAATCTGGTGGAGGCCACGCAGGATTCCGGCGAGTTCGCCCTCATGAGCAGCACGATGAAAACCGCCGCCGTGCAGCTTTCCAAAATCTGCAACGACCTGCGCTGGATGTCATCCGGTCCGCGCTGCGGTCTTTATGAAATCCGCCTGCCCGCCATGCAGCCGGGTTCCTCGATCATGCCGGGGAAAGTGAACCCCGTGATTCCGGAAGTCGTGAACCAGGTCTGCTATCAGATCATCGGCATCGACGTGACCGTCTCCATGGCGGCGGAGGCCAGCGAGTTCGAGCTGAACATGGCCGAGCCGGTGATCGCGTTCAACCTCCTGTTCGGCCTCACCTTGCTGCGGAACGCCGCCATCGTCCTGCACAGCCGCTGCATCACCGGCATCGAGGCGAACCGCGAGCGCTGCCTGGAGTATGTGCACAACTCCATCGGCCTCGTCACCGCGTTGGTTCCCGTGCTCGGCTACGAGCGCAGCGCCTCGATCGCCAAGGAGGCGCTCAATACCGGCAACAGCGTCTATCAACTCGTGCTGGAGAAAGGCTGGCTGACGAAGGACCAGCTCGACGACTTCCTGAAACCCGAGAACATGACCCGTCCGCGGGAGCTGCCAGGAAAATGAATCCCGCCGATCCCGATTTCCTGATCTCCCCCCCATGAAAATCAAACCACGCAATGTGGAGCAACAACGCCTCAAGGAAGCCCGCGACCAGAAAGCTCCTTGGAAACGGTGGGGGCCTTACCTCAGCGAGAGGCAATGGGGGACCGTCCGCGAGAGACGAATTCCTGAGTCCCTTCGGCATCCGCTCGCTCTCGCTGCATCACCGCGAGCATCCGTATGTCGTCCGCGTGGGGGACTGCGAGTATGGCGTGGGCTATCTGCCGGGCGAGTCGGATTCGGGAATGTTTGGCGGGAACTCGAACTGGCGCGGACCGGTCTGGGTGCCCGTCAACGCCCTCATCATCCGCGCCCTGCTGCAATACTACGCTTATTTCGGCAACGATTTCACCGTGGAGTGCCCGGCTCGCTCCGGCCGCCAAATGACTCTCTATCAGGTCGCCGCGAAAATCAGCCGGCGGCTTGGAAGCATTTTCCTCCGCGACTCCGCGGGCAACCGGGCGGTGAATGGCGGCACGCGCAAGTTCCAGGAGGATCCCCATTGGCGCGATTGCATCCAGTTTTACGAATATTTCCACGGTGACAACGGCGCGGGCCTTGGAGCCAGCCACCAGACCGGCTGGACGGGGGTGGTCGCCAGCGTGACCCATCTCTTCGCCACCATCACGCCGGAAGACATTCTGGAAGGAGGAATCAGCGTGGTTTTCGAGTCGATCACCGGCACTCCCGCTCAATTGCCTTGATGGAAACGCCGGAACCATTCTATCTCATCAGGCGCATCAATCCGCCGGACGCCCATATCGGCAGAACCAACCCCATCGTCATGTTCCCATGAAAACCAAAGAAGTCATCGAGGCCGCACACCGGCTCTCCAAACCCTACCGTGTCAGAAACGGGAAAGATTTCCGGCTCAGGGACTTCGATCCCGGCGACACCGGAGAACTCAAGTCCGAGGACAAGCCGCGCGCGAAAGAGGCCTTGCAAACCGGCGTCGAAACCCTCGCGGAGCTCCAGGACAAGCTCTACGGGCAGGATCGCTGGTCGGTGCTGCTCATTTTCCAGGCGATGGATGCGGCGGGCAAGGACGGCACGATCAAGCATGTGATGTCCGGCGTGAATCCGCAGGGCTGCCAGGTGTCGTCGTTCAAGGCACCGAGCAGCGAGGATCTCGATCACGACTACCTGTGGCGCTGCGTGAAGCAACTGCCGGAGCGCGGACGGATCGGCATTTTCAACCGCAGCTACTACGAGGAAACGCTGGTGGTGCGCGTGCATCCGGAATTTCTGGCAGGACAAAAACTGCCGGAGGAATGCGTGACGAAAAACATTTGGGACGAGCGGTTCCAGGACATCCGCGCGTTCGAGCGCTACCTGCACCGCAACGGCACGATCGTGCTGAAATTTTTCCTCCACGTCTCGAAGGACGAACAGCAGCGGCGTTTCCTCTCGCGGCTTGATGAACCGAACAAGAACTGGAAATTCTCCGCGAACGACGCGAAGGAACGCGGTTTCTGGGACGACTACATGAAGGCTTACGAGGACATGATCCGCAATACGGCGACGCCGGACTCCCCGTGGTATGTCGTGCCCGCGGATAACAAGTGGTTCACGCGCGTGGTCGTGGCCGCGGCGGTGATCGACGCGCTGGCGTCGCTGAACCTGCGCTATCCGAAAGTCAGCGAGGCGAAGCGTGCGGAACTCGCGGAGGCGAGAAAAGCCCTGTTGGAAAGCTGATGAACTCGGCGGAACCCATCGGCGACACACCCTCGCCCCCGAGCCGCTGGCGCGGAATCGTGCCGGCGGCGCGCTGGCTGCGGAGTTACCAGCCCGGCTGGTTCCGCGCGGACCTCGCGGCGGGCGTGACGCTCGCGGCTTACCTGCTCCCGGCCGGGCTCGGCGACGCGTCGCTCGCCAACCTGCCGCCGGAAGCGGGACTCTATGCGTGTCTTTTCGGCGGGCTGGTGTTCTGGCTGTTTTGCAGTTCGCGGCAGACCTCCATCACCGTCACCTCGGCGAT
>CAYXZE010000145.1:0-6447 GCA_964469395.1 uncultured Luteolibacter sp. | reverse complement strand
CGATGACGAACGCGGTGCGGTTTTCCATCAGCCGGTCGAGCGCGTCCTGGATCTGGCGCTCGGTTTCGGAATCGACGGACGCGGTGGCCTCGTCCAGCAGCAGGATCGGCGCGTTCTTGAGCAGGGCGCGGGCGATGGAGAGTCGTTGTTTCTCGCCGCCCGATAGTTTCACCCCCCGCTCACCGACGTTGGTGTCGAGTTGTTGGGGAAGATTTTTGACAAACGTCTCCGCGTGGGCGGCGTTCAGGGCGGCCCATAGCTCGGCATCGGTGGCGTGGCGGCAGGCCAGCAGGAGATTCTCGCGCACGGTGCCGTTGAATAGGAACGGCTCCTGGGTCACGTAGGCGAGGCGCTCCCGCAGCGAGGATTTCGCAAGCGTGCCGATGTCGATGCCGTCGATGGTGATTCCGCCCGAAGTCGCCTCGTAGAACCGCGCCAGCAGCGAGAGCACGGTGGTTTTTCCCGCGCCGGTCGAGCCGACCAGCGCGATGGTCTGACCGGCGGGCGCGTCCAGCGTGACGCCATGCAGCGTCGGCTGGTCCTGATAGGAGAACGAGACGTTTTCAAAACGCACGTGCCCGGCGATCTTCGCGGGCAGCGCGGCACCGCCTGTGGAGTTCGGTTCCTCCTCGGCGTCCAGGATTTCAAACACCCGGTCCGCCGCCGCCCGGCCGGATAGAATCATTTGGTTGAGCGAATTCAGGCGGTCGATCGGCTCGTAGAAAAGCGAGAGAAAGAGCAGGAATTTGGTAAAATCCCCCATCGTCAGCTCGCCGCTCATCACCGCGCCGCCGCCGAAGGCCAGCACCAGCACATAGCCGGTCATCCGCAGGAACGACATGCCCGGCGCGTAGATCGCCCACCATTTCATCATCCGCAGGGTCGCGATCCGCAGCAGGTTGGAGAACCGGTTGAAACGGGCATGCTCGTCGGTCTCCGCGGCGTAGGCCTTGATTTGGCGCACGCCGGAAATGTTGTCGTGCAGCAGGGCGTTCAAATCGGACGCGGCATCGCGCTGGTTGCGGTAGCGGTCGCGCCCCCGGCTCGAATAAATCCAGGCCCCGAGCGCCAGAAACGGCACCGGCAGCGTGGCCCACGCCGCCACCGTCGGGTTCAGGAAAAACAGATAGATCCCGATGCCCGCGACCTGCAGCGCCGCGATGAGCCCCTGTTCGATGCCGTCGATGAGCACGCGCTCCATGTTCGTCACGTCCTCGACCACCCGCGTCATGACGTCCCCCGTCCGCCTCGTGTCAAACCACTGGAGCGGCAGCCGCTGGATTTTCCCGTAAAGATCCGAGCGGATGTCGAAGATGACCTTCTGCTCGAAAATGTTGTTGATGAAAATCCGCAGGGCGTTGAGCCCGTCCTTGGTCAGGAATCCGAGCAGGGCGATGCAGATCCAAAAAGCAAATTCCCCGTGCCGCGCCGGGTTCGGGATGATTTTGTCGATCACGAAACCGGTCGCGTTCGGGAATACGAAAACCGCCAGGGTCATCCCCACGGCGCAGAAAAGCTGGGCCGCCGCCAGGCCCGGGTAGTGGCGGAGGTAGGAAAAAACACGGAGTATCGACTTCATGGGATGCCGAGAGCGATGCCTCCCGGCGGGTGTTTTGTAAAGGCAAGGGCGGTCCCGGAGTGAAAGTCGCTGAAATTTGAGGTTGCGGAGGGCAATTGGGAATTCCTAGTGTCTCTTCACACACGGAATTCAAAGCGAACTACAAAAAACCCATGGCCAAAGTCTTCGGAATCCTCACAGCAATTGTTCTCGCCCTAGCGACCTTCGTCGCCGTTAAAAACAAAGACGCCTATCAGGCTGAACTTGAGGAGACCAAAACGCAGCACGACCTTCTCGTGAAAAGCGAGGCCCGGCTCGCGGCAGCAAAAAAAGTTCTCGCCGACCTGCCGATTGAGATCGATGGCGTGAAAGACGAGGTGGATAAGCTCAATATCGCGGAAGCCACCCAGAAAAGGGCCAACGAGGAATTTACCGCACAGGTGAGCGAAAAGACCGCCAAGATCGCCTCCCAGAAGGATCAGCTCGATGAGATTCGCGAGAAGACCGAAAAAACCGGCGACTTGAAGGAACTGGCCTCCAAGATGCGCACCATCAATGCCGAGCTCACGGAATTGAACGCCTCCATCGCATCCACGCAGGGCAAGCTCGACAATCTCACCGCCCAGAATGCCTCCACGGAGGCCCAAATCAACGGAGCCAAAGACAAACTCGACAAGTTCGCCAAGGGAGAATCTTTATCCGATCTGAAAACCCGCATCCGTTCCATCTATCCGAACTGGGGTTTTGTCACCCTCGCCTCCGGTAACAACGCCGGCGTGGTGGCCAATTCCCCGCTCAACGTCGTGCGTGACGGGCAGGTCATCGCCAGGCTGCTGGTCACCGCGGTGGAAAGCGGTTCCGCATCCGCCAGCATCGTTCCCGGCTCACTGGCGGCGGACACCACCCTCATGGTGGGGGATCGCGTCGAAGCCGGGCATAAAACCTCCGGCAACTGATTTACGGATTCATTCAAACCCATTTCAGAAAATCTCATGAAAGTCATTCTTTACGCCGCCTTCATTCTCATTACCTGCGGAGGCGCATTCTTCTCATACAGTTTCTCCAACAAATTCGCGGCTCTCCAGCAAGACCGTCTCGAAACGATTGAGACGAAGAAACAAACGATTGCCAGCGCCGAGGTGGCGGATACGGAAATCGCAAAATTGCAGGACATCCTGAAGCAGACCAAGGAGCAAAGAGAATCGGCGGAAATCGCGCTTTCCTCCGCCAAGGCCATCGGCAGTGGCCTCACAAACGATCTCGCCAAGCTGGATGAGGAATTGAGAGCCCAGAAGGAGGAGTTCGACCAACTCGAAAAGACTCTCGCGGAAGTTGGCGATATCCTCAAGGATCTGGGTGGAGATATCACCTTCGATAATCTTCCTGAAAAAATCCAACTGATCGAGGATGACAAAAAGGCCAAGACCGCCGCGCTCGAAGAGCTCGAAACCCTGGTCAGCGGAGCTGAAAACACGCTCACGGGCAACCGCGCCGAGCTGGACCGCCTCGTCAAGAGAATGGTCGATCGCAGCGCGCGGATCAGCGGCAACTCCATGTCCGCAGTGATCACCGCGGTCAATCAGGACTGGGGATTCCTCGTCATCGGCGCCGGTTCGAATTCCGGTTTCACGCCTCAATCCGCCCTGCTGGTCGAGCGCGACGGCCGCAGAATCGCCCGCGTGCGTCCATCTTCGATCGAGCGGACCCAAACGATCGCGGAGATCGATTTTGAAAGTCTCGCCGCCGGCGTGCGCATCCAGCCCGGTGACCGGGTGATCCTCGCCCAGCCGGTTTCCAACTGATTCCGGCTTATTCGCTCTCGAAAAGCTCCGCAGGCTTGCATGCCGCGGAGCTTTTTTTATGGTGAGGCATGAAGCGCAACGTTTCCCTTTTCCTGCTCGTGACCGCCGCCTGTTTTGGATTCATCTCCTGTGCCGATGAGCCGGAGAAAAAGCCGCTTGGTCCGGTCTCGGAAACCAGCAAGATCCCGTGGAACAGCCCGGTGGCCGGCCAGGGCCAGGGGCAGCTCGGCATGATGCCGCAGAACCAGCACCGCCGCTGACAGCCGACTCTCTCTTTCTCTCTCAATCGCGGTGATAGGGCGAGCCGCTCTTCAGCGAGGCCACCCGGTAGAGTTGCTCCAGCAGGACCAGCAGCGCGAGTTCGTGTTGCAGGGTGAAGGGGGAAAGAGTGAGCACCAGATCGCACTTTTGCCGCAACTCCTCATTGTGCCCATCCGCCGCGCCGATCAGGAACGCCACGGTTTTCACGTCGCCGCGCATTTCCAGGGCATCAAGCCGGTCCGCGAATTTGCGGGTTGTCAGGCATTCGCCGCGTTCGTCCAGCGCCACCCGGAAGCAGCCTTGGGAGCGCTCCAGCAGACGCGCCGACACCTCGTCGCGGCTGCCCGCCTTGATCACGACCAGTTCATGTCCCCCCGCGCGCGACAAGCGTTTCATGTATTCCTCCACGCCCGCCTTGGCATAGGCGAGTGCGGGTTTTCCGGCGACGATGAGGCGGATCTGCATGCGGTGGATCGGAGCTTGCCCGTGATCCCTCATCACGCCAACTTCAAATCACCATGAAGCGATTGAGTTCATTCCTGATTCTGGCCCTTGCCTCTTGTGTCACGGGCCCCGGACCGATCACCCCTCAAACGCCCGTCGAGCGGCAAATGATCGGGCTGCTGCAGAAATTCGATCGCTTTGACGACAATGGCGACGGCTATCTAACCGCTTCCGAGCTCGGGCAGGCGGAACAGGTCAGCGGCCATTCGCGGGCGGGCATCATCGCGTTTTACGACATGAATCAGGACGGCCGGATTTCGCTGCGGGAGGCGCAGGAAGGGGTTGCCCGGGTGGAAGAGGGGGAGCGGAAAGCCAAGCCCTGAACCGTCGATGAGCCTCATTTACGAGACGGAAAAAGCACTGGCGGAATACCTGTTATTTCACTTTGGCGCGGCGGAGGAAATCCTGCCCCCGGGCCGCGACTGGCCGCCGGGCATGCGCGAGGCATTGGATTTTCCCGTTAGGACCGCCGCCCGTTTTTCCGCCGGCTCCGTGGCGCGCGGCCTCGATCTGGGCTGCGCCGTGGGTCGCTCGGCATTCGAGATGTCCCGTCACTGCGAAGAGGTCGTGGGCATTGATTTTTCCCACGCGTTCATCCACGCGGCGGAATCCCTGCGGCGTGGCGAATCTCTGGCTTACGAGCGCCGTGAGGAGGCCGCTCGATCCACCACTCTGGAAGCCCGGCTTCCGCATGGCGTCGATGGAAGAAGGCTCGTCTTCAAGCAAGGCGACGCCATGGACCTTCCGCCGGATCTCGGCGTGTTTGACCGGGTCCACGCCGCGAATCTCCTCTGCCGCCTGCCGGAGCCGGATCGTTTGTTGGATCGCCTGCCCGCGCTGGTGAAGCCGGGCGGCGAGTTGGTGCTCGCGACCCCATGCACCTGGCTTGAGGAATTCACCCCGCCGGAAAACTGGCCGGCGGCGGGAACCTTCGAGTGGTTGCTAGCCGGGCTTTCTCCGGATTTCTCGCTGGTTCAACAGGCCGACGAGCCATTCCTGATTCGCGAAACCGCCCGCAAATTCCAGTGGACCACTTCGCTGGTCACGGTGTGGCGGCGTCTCAGGGCCGACGCATCAAAATCAGGCGAAGATTTTCAGCCGCAAAAAGGATGAAAAATACGCAGAAATGGAATGATGACCGCCTCAAACCGCAGCCTGAAATCCGGATTTGGCATTGAATCGAGTGATTCGAATCGGGTTTTTGCGCCCATTTTTCGCCTTTTTGCGGCTAAGAAAATCCAGCCGAGTCGGCCCTGCGGCGTCACGCCTGAGGCTTGACCAGCCACGAGCGCTTGGCCGGAGTGATGTGCGGCGGTTTCAGATAGATCGGCTGCGGAGGGAGTTTCAGCCACGCCTCGCGGGATTGCCGGTCCGTGCGGTTCCAAGCCTGCCACAGGCGCTCCGCATTCGGGAATTCCAGCCGGACCTGCCCGCGGAGTTCCGGATGCAGCGGAAAACGCCCGGCATCCTCGAATGAAACCACCGGGATGCCGGCCGTGACCGCCTCGCTGACGATCCGTTCCAGTCCGCCCGCATCGGTCAGTTCCGGCTCATCCGGCCGCGTGAACCCTTCCATCCGTGCCGTCCAGAAACTTCTCCGTCTCGCATCGCCGATTGCCAGGCAAGCGCCTCCGCATTGCAAGGACGGCACCGCAAGGATCGAAGGCACGCTCACCGCCGGGCACCCGCTGGCGATTGCCACCCCTTGCGCCGCCGCGATCCCCACCCGCGTTCCGCTGTAACTCCCCGGCCCGCTGCCCACCAGCACCAGCCCGATTTCCACGGTTTCCCGCGCATCCAGCAATTCCTTGAGCGGGGAAAACAAAGCCGCGTTGTGGTTGCGGTCGCTGGTAAAATCACGCCGCGCCAGCCGCCCGTCCGGCTCGACGGTGGCGAGCGAGGCGTGCGGCGTGGAAGTCTCAAGAACCAGGGTGAACGGAACGGACATGGAAAAAAGCTAGGCAGATCCCGGCGAGACCGCCAGCCCGGGTTTGGCAAAGGAGAGTGCTTTCGCTGAGGCACTCGGCGGAAATCCGGAAAAGAGGGCTGTCGCCCGACTCTTCCTCTTTTCTTGTGTCTTGCGTCTTGCCGTCTTCTGTCTTTCCGCGCGAAGGAAGAATTTTTGACAGAATCATTCGGGACAAAATCATTGGATGGGCTTCAATGATTTTGTCGGCTTCTTCGGAGTGGCGGAGATTGACCGGACCATGACCCCGCGTGTCCGGCCATCCGCTTTCCTCCCCATGGGCCCGCGCGCCTATTTGGCTCGCTTGAAGCGCACCTCGTATTCGCGGTGAAGGCACTGATGCCGCTCCGCAAGCT
>CAYXZE010000144.1:0-6466 GCA_964469395.1 uncultured Luteolibacter sp. | reverse complement strand
CCCACAATTTCCGGAAGGGCCACCGTATTTGAAGATCCTTGCGTGCAGCCATTCAAGGCAGGGTTCCCATCACCCGCCAGCTTGTCAATCTCCGCGTCACGGCGCGAAAAGAGTGTAGATTGGGAATGCGACAAGTAATTTGACCTAAAAGATCAATTAGTTACAGGAAGTGGGAAGGATGAGAAGAGGCTGGCATTTGGGCGGTGTAGATCGATAGGACTCAGTAAATTTAGTGGTTTTCCGGATCCGAAGCAGCCTTCCACGCCTCGAACTCGGATGGTCGCCCCCGGTAGCGGAGGAAGTATTCTATCATGGATAACGGAGAGGGGTTCCTCGACGGCAGCGACGAAGCGCTTGCGGTCGGTTTCGATCATGGATTCTTCGGCCCAGCGGCGCAGGTGCGCGACCGTCTCGTGGCGACCGCCGCGGGCACGGATAATTCCCGCCACCTGCTCTGTGATGGACTCACGGTATCTCACCCGGAAGGGATCGGGATCGCCAACGGCACCGCGAATGCCGCGCAGGGCATTTGGCTTGAAGCTCGGCAGCCCTTTTCACCGTTGATTTCGAGATAGCGCTAGACAAAAGGGCACAAAAATGCTCGGTTAGGTTCGTGAAAACGAAATCCACTGCCATGGATGGGGAGAGGGGAACCTCCCCCGGAGTGTTGGAAATTAGAGTCGCGCAAGGCTCGGCAGACTGGGCCATCGCCCATCAGATGCTTGATGAGGAGCATCTGCTCGGCGCGGGTCGGGAGGCTGGCGACCGCTTGTGCCAGTTCGTGCTGGAGGAAGGCCAACCGGTCGCCGTTCTGGTGTGGTGCGCCGCCGCGTGGCACCTCAAGGATCGTGACGAGCGTATCGGTTGGGACGCCGTGACTCGCTCGCAACGGCTCAAGCTCGTCGTGCAACTGCGCCGCTTCCTAGTGGTCGATGCCACCCGCCGCCCCAACCTTGCCTCCCAATGCCTCGGGCTGGCCCTGCGTGAACTCTGTGGCGCATGGAGTTGCGAGCACGGTTACCGGCCTTTGCTCGCCGAGAGTTTCAGTGATCCGGAAAGTCATGCCGGTACCGTTTACAAGGCCACCAACTGGTCCTGCGCGGGTGACACCAAAGGCTTTTCGCAAGACCACACCGATTATTACATTCCTAACGAAAGGCCGAAAAAACTCTGGCTCAAGCCGCTTGCCCCCAACGCCCTGGTCCTGATGTGCGCCCCCCAACTGCCCGATGATTGCGCCGCCGCCGAGGTGGGCCGCAGCGGAGTGCGCAGTCCATTGAAAACCATCCAGCTCAAGAGCCTGCGCAACGCCTTCGAACTGGTGGAAGACCCGCGCCGCGCGCAAAGCCGCCGCCACCCGCTCACCGCCATGCTGACCCTCATCGCCCTGGGGCTGCTCATGGGCGGGCGCGACATGCTCAACATCTGGCGCAAGGTCGCCTGTCTCGACCAACGCCAGCGCGAGGCCATCGGACTGCGAGTGCGCCACAAGCAAAGCGGGCTGCTCAAAATGCCCGGCTACGACGCGCTCAACGACCTCTTCCACCTGCTCGATCCCGGCTCCTACGCCCGCGCTCTAACCGCCTGACTCCAGGCCAACAGCGGACTCCTGCCGCGCAGCCTCGCCCTCGACGGCAAAAGCATCGGCGACGGCAAATGCGGCATGATCATCACGCTCTGCCGCCACGAGGACGGACGTCCCGTCGCCATGATCCCGGCCACCGGTAAAAAAGAAGACTGCGAGGTGAGCGAGGCCCGTGCCCTGCTGGATGATCCGCAGGTCAGACTGGAAAACGCCCTCATCACCGCCGATCCGCTCCACAACAACCAAGCCACCGTGCGCGTCATCGCGGGAAAAGGCGGAGACTACCTCATCGGCACCAAAGACAATACCCCCAAGCGACATGAGGCGGCAGTCGAAGCCCTGCGGCACACCCCCTTTTTGCCGTAAGCCGTGAAGCCGGACACGGCCGCATCGACACCCGCACGGCGGCCATCGCCGCCATCACCCCGGTGACGGCGGGTCTGCCATTCACCCGCAGCGCGGTGGTGGTGCGGCGCGTCTGGCAGATCAAAAACGCACCGGAAGCGCAGGACAAGAGCCATGTGCGGCACTTTCTAACCAGCCTCGACCCTGGTGAGAGCCAACGCATCCCCGCAGCGGTCCGGGGCCACTGGAGCGTGGAGAACCTCAATCACTACAAACGCGACACCTGTCTTTGGCGGGAGGACGACCATCGGCACCGGCGCGTCAACACCGCGCAGAACCTCGCGCTGACCCGCAACGCGCTACTGGCCATAATCCCCTTTGGAGCGGAGGAGCCGTTATCGAGTTGGTTCGAGATCTACCAGCGCCACCCTGCCACGGCCATCCAACTCATCCTAAAAGCCGCCCCCGTCCAATGACGTCTCAAGCCAAATGCCCTGCGAATGCCGCCCTTTTTGGAAATTCGAGCTTGCCTCGCCCCACTCCGCCGCCTATCCCCGCCTCGAATCATGGTCAGCACACCTATCATCAGCCCCCTTTCTCCATCCCTTCCGTCCGACCCAACGGCAGTTCCGGGAGCCCCCCGCCAAAAGCAAACTCCTATCCATTATCTAATGATCAATCCGTTCAATCCTCAGGATGGGAACGGGATCAATTCTTACTATCAGAACCTTCAGCTGGCAGCGGGGGATGCCGTCAAATTCCATGTTTTTGCCAATGACAACGACGAACCCCTAGAAGTTTTCCGGCGCACTGTTTTCCAGTACGTTACAGATCATTTCTCACCCGATGAAGTCATCATAGAAGCGCCTGAGACACGGGCCGCCACCCTGCTTTTCGATCGCAGTTACAAGACCCACATCCGGCTGCATACTCCGATGGCAACCTGTTCCAAATACGAGGGCAAGCCAATTCACCAACCCCGTTTTTCTGACGAACTTCGCGTCATTGCTCAAGCCACGGTAGTCTCAGCCCCCTCCTACAGCATCGCTAGGGAAATCGGTATGCATCTCGACGCCTCGAGGTTCATCATAAACAAGAATCCCTTTTTCAAAAACATTGATTATATCCCTCCGACGCAACGCCAAACGGACGTGATCTTCATGGGAAGGAATCAAGCCATCAAAGGGGCTCATTTCATGAGGGCCATCCATGGGTATCTGCCGAAGAAATACAAGCTGAAAATCGTCGGCAAGGGGATGCTTAGTAATCCACTGATCAAATCTCACGCGCCAAACGTCACCGCCATCGACCATCTTCATGGCGACAGCCGCTTTGAAGTTCTTGCCAATTCCCGGGTAGCGCTCGTACCGAGCCTTTACGAGAACTGCTCGATGATGATGCTTGAAGCACTGGCGGCAGGTGTTCCCGTCATCACGTGGAAAGTCGGCGGCAATGATGAGTTCCCCCAGGATATCGTCAAGGCCATCCCCTTTGATCGAATCGACAATTGCGTCCGCGCCATCGTCGATACCCTGACTTCCGAACCGCCTCCGAAGGAGCGTTTTGCAAGCGTGATTGAAGAGATCAATCAGGACTTCTGCAACGGCTTCAACCGCGTGCTTGAAATCGCAACCGATGCTTCGTACACGCCCTATAAATCGACTTTCCGGCAGCAGCCTGCGTATCTTCCACGCACTCCGCAGATTGATCTTGCCTCTGCCGAAGAGTTATTTGCAGGGAAGCGTGTTCTGGGCTTCACGATCAGCAACGAGCACATCGAAGAACTTTGGGTCCCCGCGCTGAACTACGCGGGCGTAACCTACCAAATGGTCTGCCGCCGTCCGCTCGGCTTCCGCAAGCTTTGGTCAAACCCGTATCCTTTACCTCAGGACACATTTACCCAACTTGACTGGATTGCCGATACAGATGCTCTGGTCGCCCAGATTCTCCGCTTCAAGCCCCACATCCTGCTCACACACAACGGCAGCCACCCCTCCTACAAGAAGGCAATGGAAAAGATAAAGGCGCTCAACATCCCCATTGTTTACACCGAACTCGGCTGGTTTCCGCAAACCAATCATTTCTATTTCGACCGATGGGGGGTCAACGGAGCATCCTCGCTGGCCGCGATGGATTACTTCTCGCTGACGAACGATCACTCTCCTGACGATGGAGAGACGTTTGAAATCGGCTCCAAAGACATCCTGCTGGCAGTCCAGCTCGACAACGATACCAACCTTAAAATCTTCTCTCCGCGTTTCCGCTCCTCGGATGACTTCGTTCGCCACGTCATTGAACATGCCCCGAAAGACTACCGCATCCTCCTCAAGCCCCACCCGCTTGATGCAAAAGCGGCCCGGTTCGACGCATTACAAGGCGACAATGTCGTCATCCTGAGCAGTGCGCAATCGATCGACGATATCCTGCCTCACGTCGGTCATGTCGTTGCCATCAACAGCACCGTGCACCTTCAGGCGCTGGAGTACCCAGTGAATATTTATGTCGGGGGGAAGAGCATCATCAACGATAAGGGCGTTACCATCGACCTCATGAAAAGCAACTTCGACAAGGCCTTTACGCCGCGTCTCCACGGTTCCCTCAAGCGAAGGAAAGCGATTATTGCCGCTCTGAAACGTCGACAGATCAACACCGTGGAAGTGGCCCAGCGTTCGTTGATTGAGGAAGGCTGCATTGATCCCGCGATTTTACCCTTGGCGGAAGCGATTCTCCTCTCCGCCGACCGCTGGATTGCCCCTCCGGCACCCAAATCCAACGCTTCAGTTGCTCCCGCCAAGCCCATTCCTCCCGCCAAGGTAACTGCTCCCGCCAAGGTAGTTGCTCCCGCCAAGGTAACTGCCCCAGCCAAGGTAATGGCTCCCGCCAAGGTAACTGCTCCGGCGAAAGCCAAGCCCGAGGTAACGACACTAGACCGCGCCCGGAACGCGCTCGCCGCAAAGAATTACTCTCTGGCAGCACAACTTTTCGATCAGGCATATCATGAAAAACCCTCTCCGCGAATCTATAGGAAAGCGGCCGAAGCTTACCTTCTTGCAGGCGATCGGAAGATCGCCATCGAACGTCTCAAGGGTGCTGCCAAAAAGTTTCCGAAAAATGAACATATCCGGCATCGACTCAAGGAGCTTCGACGTCCTGCGTGGCTCCGCAATATAGGCATCTTTAGAGCACATTTGTCGCAACCTGAAAAAGAAAAATGAAATTAATTTGCTCTTTTGGAAGCTGCCCATTCGCGTCAGTTTAGCATGTAGGCGGTTGATTCTCAGTGATTTGCGGTGAAAATAAATCGAATTTAATCTTGACAAGGCGAGCGAGCCGGCAAGCTCGGTATGTCAAAAGCCTTACCCGCCGGCCGCTCGTGGCCGAGCCTACCCGACCTTGATCTGATCGCAAAACAAACCCGCTTGATCATCCGCAATTCCCGCAGATTCACCGCCGCCTGTTTCCTCCAATCCCTGCTCAGTTCCGCGGTCACGGGATTGGCTTCCTTGAACCAGATCGCGGGCGACCTCAAGGACAGGGGCCTTCCGGGCATGGCTCGCCAGTCCATTCACCAGCGTTTCGACATCCATTCCACCGCTTTTCTCATGGCGGTTCTTTATGATCTCATGAAACAACGCTTCAGCACCGCCACCACGGCCATCGGGAGCAGCGGAATCCAAAGAATCCTCATCGAAGACGCATCCGGCCAGGTCATGCCAAAGTCCAACGCCGCCGCCTTCCCCGCCCACGGCAACCACCATGGCAAGACTGCGGGAGTGAAAATCGATCTCGCCTTCGACCTGCTAACCGGTTGCCCCGTATCTCACAGCCTGCAAGCCGCCACCGAGCAGGACAAATCCATAGGGAAGGAGTTCATCATCGAAGTCCGGCGCGGCGATCTCGTTTTGCGGGACATGGGTTACTTCATCCTCAGCGAGTTCACTGAAATCGAACGGCGGGAAGCCTGGTGGCTCACTCGTCTGCCGTTGACCACCGGTGTCATTTTGCCGGATGGCCGCACCTTGGAAAAATACCTCAAAAGCTTCCGGGGAGACATCATCGACATCGATGTCATTGTCGGCGAACAAGGCAAAAAATGTCGTCTCGTCGCCATGCGCGCGGCCCCGGAAGTCTCTGCGGCGCGACGGGCTGAACGTCGCAAGAAAGCACGGGATTGCGGCAAAACCCCCTGTCCGAAAGGTCTGATTCGCGACGGTTGGCACCTCATGCTGACCAATCTGGACAAAGACCAGGCGGACGTGAAGCAACTCGCCGCGATCTACCGCGCCCGTTGGGCCGTGGAAATCCAGTTCCGCGCATGGAAGCAATCGCTCAACCTCAGCAAAGCCCTCAATCGCAAGAGCAACGAACATCATCTTCAAGCCCTGGTGCTGGCAGCGATGATCGCCCATCAACTTGGAATGAGAATCGCCCAACGGATCACCAGCATCGTCGGGCAGGCAAGGCTGAGTTATGAAAAACTCTATGATCTTTTGGCCGGGCGACTGATCAAATCCCGCGACCTGACTGAGTTATACT
>CAYXZE010000143.1:0-6480 GCA_964469395.1 uncultured Luteolibacter sp. | reverse complement strand
GGCGGTGGTGGCGGCGGCTACGGCGGCGGCGGTTACGGTGGTGGCGGCGGCGGCGGTTACGGCGGCGATCGTCGTGGCGGTGGCGGCGGCTACAAAGGCGGCGGTGGCGGTTACAAAGGCGGCGGCTACAAAGGTGGCGGCGGCGGTGACGGCTGGTAATCCACCCGCCCGTTTCTGAATTTTTCAAAACACCCGGTCTTCTTCAGTGAGGGCCGGGTGTTCTTTTGTCGAGTGGTCAGGCAGGCCGTCTGCCGAAAGTTGAAATGGGGTGTGACGAAGCCGTGCGTCTATGCTTACCTCCCTTTGCGAATGGAAAAATTCATCCGGTTGCCGGGTTTGTTGCTGCTGGGTTGGCTGGCCCAGGGATGCGCGGTTGCGCCCGCGCCGGATGCGGTGGCTCCCGGCCGCATGACCCGCCAGATCGTCGCGGAGCGGGTGAGCGCGGTGGTGGTCACGGACCAGAAAAACCTGAATGGCTGGGTGAACCGGAATTTCGCGTCCTCGCAAGCCCCCGGCGACGCGGATGGAGGATCCGCGACGCCGATCTCCCAGGACGGCTATTTCCTGACAGCCGATCACGTGCTATCCAGTCTGAACGGACGGAATGTCTTTCTCATCTATCGCCAGGGCGGGCGCATGGCTCCGGCGAAAGCGCGAGTCGTCTGGCGCTCGGGCACCGCCGATCTGGCATTGCTCCACATCCCGATCAAGACCCCTTATTATTACAAATGGACTCCGCCGGACCGCTGGCTGGCTGAGGGAAATCGCGTGATCCATGGCGGGATTTCCACGGGGTTCAAATCCGGCGATGGCAGGCTCGGCACCGCGCTGGCTCCGGAAAACGCGTTCACCCGCAACCGGCGGTTCAAGATCGACATCCCGCTGCAACCCGGCGACAGCGGCGGCCCGGTGGTGGATGCTTACGGGCGCCTGGTGGGAATCAACTCCGCGGTGGAATTCCTGGTGCCGATGGAAACCGCGTTTTTCCTCGATTCCGAAGGCAACCGCCCGAACACCCGCGCCATCGCCGCCCTGATGAAAGCCGACCGCGCCCGCAACCGCGCCCGCCAGCCATAGCAACGCCGTGAGTTATATTTATAACAGTTTGCGAATGATGGGAATCGCCGGTGCCGCGGTGCTGATCGCTTCATGCGCGCCGGGCGGCCGCATGTCGGTCTCCGGGAACAACCAAATCATGTTAGTCAGGCGGGAGCCGCCTTCATTCGGATTCCAGCGATTGACGGCCCAGTCCATCGCCCATCCCGATCTGGGCATTTTTGTCTCGCGGCACGGCGTGCCGAATTTCCTGGCGGAAACGAGCAATGCCGACCGGCACTATTTCATCCTCTATTATCTCGGGGACCGTGAAGCCTTCGCCTGCCGCACCGGCAAGGGAAACAACCGGACCGTCCAGTTTTCCGGCCCCTATCCGATCACGCCCCGGGAGTTCCGCCTGCTGGATGACTTCCGCCGCGACTCGAGCCATCCCCCGACAAAATTGTGATTTTTTTCCTAAGAATCTCCCCGCCGGATCGTTTCCCCGGCACAGATGCTTAAAAAAACCTCAATCCTCGTCATCTCGGGAATTTCTCCCCTGTTCGCCCAGGACTTCCTGGATCCCATGTTCGTGACCGCCTCGCGCTCGGAACAACCCGGAACCACCGCGCCCTACACCACCAGCTATCTGGACGCGGATTTCATCGCGGACAACACCCGCCGCACGCTGCCGGACACCTTGCAATACACCCCCGGCGTGCTGGTGCAAAAAACCACGCACGGCCACGGCTCGCCCTTCATCCGCGGCTTCACCGGGCGGCAAAACCTGCTGCTCGTCGATGGCGTGCGGGTCAACAACTCCACCTTCCGCGGCGGCCCGGTCCAATACTGGAACACCGTCGATCCGCTCGACATCGACCACATCGAGCTGATCAAAAGCCAGGGCTCCGTGCTCTACGGCTCGGACGCCGTCGGCGGCACGTTGAACACGTTCACCAAATCCTCCCGCTTCCGCACCGAAACCGCCGGCCAGGCTTATCTCGGCGGCTCCGCCTATTATGAATACCGCTCCAACGGCCAAGACAGCCACATCGGCCGCCTCGAAACAGAAACCGGCATCGGCGGAAAATTCGGCGTGCTGCTCGGCCTGTCCGCGAAAGATTTCGGCGATATCGAGAGTGACGCCATCGGGCGAATGAAAAACACCGGCTATCCGGAACAGGATTTCGATCTCCGCTTCGACTGGGCCGTTTCCCCGGAATCCACGATCACCCTGGCCCACTACTATGTGAATCAGGACGGCATTTCCCGCTGGCACCGGACCCTCGACAATCCGGGCTGGACCGATGGCGATCACGTCGCGGCTCCCGGCAAATGGACCGCGAACACCTACGACCAGGAGCGCTCGATGACCTATCTCCGCTACGCCGGTGAGAATCCCGCGGCCAATGCCTTCATCAAAAGCTGGAGCGCCACGCTTTCCTATCAGAACAGCGACGAGTCCGAGTTCCAGAACCGGCTTCCCGACAAGCCCGCCACCGATGCGGGAGTGCTCCGCCAATCCGCGATCGGCGTGGAAACCACCGGCATCGATCTGGTGCTGGAATCTCCGGTAGGCCCGGGCACGCTGGTTTACGGCTTCGACTACTATCATGACGAAGTGAACACCTCCGGCTACAATTCCAATCTTCTCGGCGGCCCCCGCACCGAGGTTCTGCCGATGGCGGATGATTCCGATTACGACCTGTTCGGAGCCTACGCCCAGTATCAGTGGAAACCGATCGACCGCTTCGAGCTCACCGCAGGCGCCCGCTACACCTATGCGGAAGCCAATCTCGGCCGTTTCTCCGGCGGCACCGACATGTCCCAGGACTGGGACAATGTGGTCGGCTCCCTCCGCGGCATTTACTCCCTCAATACCTGCTGGAGCATTTACGGCGGCCTCTCACAAGCCTTCCGCGCGCCCAATCTGGATGACCTCACCGGCAACCTGACGGCCAAATCCGGCAGCACCGCCCTCGGCTCCGTGGATGTCGATCCGGAAAAATTCCTCACCTATGAAATCGGCACCCGCCATCACACCGAGACCACCTCGCTGAACCTCGCCGCTTTCTACACCGATGTGAAAGAGCTCATCACCGCCTCATTCACCGACAGCACCCTCGGCACCACCATCGCCACCAACGCCGGCGAGGGCTACGTTTACGGCGTCGAGCTGGAAGGAGCCTGGCGCTTCCACCCGCAGTGGACCCTTTCCGGCTTCGCCGCTTGGTCGGACGGCCGCACAGAATCGCCGACCTACCTCGGCGGCCCGGTCGAGGACAAGCCCAACTCCCGCTCCTTGCCGCTCACCGGTTCGGTGGCGCTGCGCTGGGATGACGCCTCCCGGAAATACTGGATCGAAGGCCGCGTGCTGGCCGCCAACACCGAAGACCGCATCACCCAGGCGGATCAAGCCGCCGACAACCAGCGCATCCCGACGAACGGCACCCCCGGCTACATCGTCGCCTCGCTGCATGCCGGTTGGCGCGTCAACGACCATCTCGACCTCACTTGCGGCATCGAGAACCTGACCGACGAGGACTATCGCAATCACGGCTCCGGCCAGAACGAGCCCGGCATCAACGGCATCATCGGCGTGAAAGCCAAATGGTAAACTTCCGCGAAGAATAATCCGTCAACTTCTTTCTTGCGTCGGTTTCGTGCGGCGGTAGCGTTGGAGCAGTCTCTCCGGTTCATACCGGAGCGACCATAAAAACCGGGGCGATTGCCCCAACCCATAAACCGCAAATCGAATAAACCTATGAAAACAAAATATACCATGTTCCGTCGTGGCTTCACCTTGGTGGAGCTTCTCGTCGTTATCGTGATCATCGCGGCCCTTGCCGGTCTCACCGCCCCCATGGTGATCCGCCAACGCAAAAAGGCCGACCAGACCGAAGCCGTCAGCAATGCCCGCCAGTGCGGAATGGCTCTGTTGGAATTTGAAACCGAATACGGCAGTTTCCCGGATGCTACCACGGCAGCCGCCGTGGCCGCGGCCACGGAAACCACTCTGATCTCGGGTGCCACTGCCAATGACCGCCTCCGCCAGCTCGTTCGCGCCGGGATTACCGAAAGCGAATCCATGTTCTATGCCAAGACCGCGTTCACAAAGAAAGCTGATGGCGTCATGAATACGGATACCAAAGCCTTGGAAGCGGGTGAAGTGGGTTTCGGCATGATTGTGAAAGATGATGGTACCGGCCTGACCTCTTCGGGAAATTCGAATCGTCCGCTCCTCGCCGCTCCACTTGCTGCGGCAATGGATGGGACATTCGACCCCGACTTTTATGACAGCAAGGCTGTCATTTTGAAACTGGATAACAGCGTCACTTCATTCAACATTGTCAAGACCACCGGCAACGTCATCATGAATGGCCAGCCCATCCTTGCGACTGGAGATGATACGGTCTGGGGCACCAATGTGACTCCGGCATGGGCCTACCCAATCCCTAAATAGTAAGTAACAAGAGTTTCATGAATTCCAAACCGGGCGGTCCTTCGGGGTCGCCCGGTTTTTTTATGGCCCGTGACCGTGGCGGCGATTCCCGGCGCGCCGCGCAGGTTCTTTCACTGCGAAATCCGTAACACTTGCCAGCTCCGCCCGGACGCCTAGCCTCACTCCGTGAATGACACCTATCCTGTTTCGCCACCCCGCGCATGGGCGGAGATTGATCTCGGCGCGTTGAAAAAGAACCTGGCCGTGGCCCGCGAGGCCTGTGGCGGCGCGCTGATGGCCGTGGTCAAAGCCGGAGCCTACGGCCATGGCCTTGAGGAAATGGCGAAAGCGCTGGCCACCGAGGACATCGCGTTTTTCGGCGTCGCCAACGTCGGCGAGGCCCGCCGCATCCGCCATGCGGGCGTGCAAACCCGGATCTATCTGCTCGGCGCGACCTGGGCCGAGGAGCGCGAGGAAATCGTTGCCCGCGATTGGACGCCGTGCATTTCCTCGATCCCCGAGGCGGAGCAGTTCAACCAACTGGCCGCCGCCCGCGGCACGCGGCTCAAAGTCCATCTCGCGGTGGACACCGGCATGGGCCGCGGCGGATTCGTGGCGGAGCGGCTGCCGGAAAAACTGGCGATGTTAGAACGCTTGGAAAATCTGGAGATCGAAGGCATCGGCTCGCACCTGCCCGCCGCGGACGAAGACCGGGAGTTCACCCTGCGGCAGTTTGAAAAGTTCAACGCCATCCTCCGCGAACTCGGCGGCGCGGCGCGTTTCAAGTGGATCCACCTGTCAAACAGCGCCGGCCTGCTCGCGTTCGATCAGGGCGCGTGCAATCTTTCCCGCCCCGGGCTGATGCTCTACGGCGTTTCCCCGGTCCCCGGTTTCCAAGAAAAACTGGCCACCGTCATGACCTTGAAATCCCGGGTCACTCTCGTCCGCACCCTGCCCGCCGGGCACGGCGTTTCCTACGGCCGTCAATTCGTCACCACCAAGCCCACGCGGGTCGCCACCGTCGGCATCGGCTATGGCGATGGCTACCCGCGCCATGTTTCCGGAAATGGCGCGGACGTCTGGATTCGCGGTCGCCGCCTGCCCATCCTCGGCCGCGTCACCATGGACCAGATGATGGTCGATGCCACCGGCCACGACGATGTGGCGGAAGGCGATGAAGTTGAAATCTTCGGCCCGAACATTCCCGTGACGGAAATCGCCGCCAAGGCCGGCACCATCGTTTGGGAAATCTTCACCGGCATCACCCCGCGCGTGCTCCGCTGCCATAAGGAGTAACGACGTTTTTTCGATAGATGTTAGTAAATCTAGAAGGGAAGATGGCTAACCACGGAATACACTGAATACACGGAAAAAGAGAAGGTGATGGGGTATGGGGAACTCACCTTTTGAGTGAAAGCAGCCTCATTTGTTGTCATTGTTTGATTTCTGTCTTAGTAAGCAAAGTTTTGTCGCTTCAAAGTGGCTGTGGAGGGCTTGGCGGTAGGGGCGGTAGAGCAGTAATGAACGAATGTTCCGGTGTTTTAACAAGACTGTAGCTGGTGCTTCTGCCGCCGCCTTCGTTTTGGGTAAGAATGCCTCGCCTGATCAACGCTTGAATGTCCCGCAATGCGGTGTCTTCGGAGCATTTGGCGAGCTTCGCGTATTTGGAGGTGGTAAGTTTTCCCTCAAAGCCGTCGATGAGGTGCTTCAATACCTTGCGCTGCCTTTCATTGACTGGCTCATGGTTGATCTTGTCCCAAAGCTTCGCCTTGCGCAACACGCCGGAAAGTGCATCCTCCGCTCCCTCAGTGGCACGCCCAAGACATTGCAGAAACCATTCGAGCCAGTTCGTGATGTCCAAGCTGCCGCGCTGGCCACGTTCAAGCTGCAAGTAGTATTCCTTTCGCTCTGTTTCGATTTGGGCTGACATGCTGTAGAAGCGCTCGCTCGTGCCGTCGGCCCGCGCCAACATCAGGTCGGCAATCGCTCTGCCAATGCGACCG
>CAYXZE010000142.1:0-6493 GCA_964469395.1 uncultured Luteolibacter sp. | reverse complement strand
GCCGCGAACGCCAGAATTTCGAAGAAAAACCCAAAGAACCCCGCAAACCCAAATCCATCTGGACCTAACCGATCATGGAAGCCCCAAGTACCCGCTACATCGTCACCCGCGCCATCTTCCTGCTCGTGGCGCTATTCGTCATTCTCCAAGGCCTTAATTTCGTCAAAAAGAAACAGCGCCAGTCCGCCATCATCGCGGAGTTGAAATCCATCACCAGCGACAGTTCGTATTTCCAGCAGTTCTATGCCACGGACGCGCAGAAAGCGCTGGTCCGCGCCATCGCCCTGATCGCCGAGGCCAACCAACTCGGACTCCCTCCGGAAAAATCGATCGATCGCAGCCTGGGCATCAAAGCCAGGTCCGCCTTCAGCGAAACCGAACCGGAGCCGCCGAAGCCGCGGGTGGAAATCATCCGCACCAACCTGCGTGCGAATTATGAAAACTTCCTCAAGCTCGGCTACAAAGCGGATTTCCAAACCCTGAAATCCATGAAGGAAGGAGTCCTCCCCCCCCTCCCCGACGGCCCGGAAGCCGGGAAAAAACCGGTGATCGCCTCCATCATCGATCCCGCGCTCTCCGAAGGAATCGACAAGGTCATCGCCAACCTCGAAATCCGCCCGCCACAAAAAGCAGGACAACTTCCGACAGACATCGAGGTGACAGCCGCCAAACGCCTCGCGGGCGCCCTGACCGAGGCCCAAGTCATCGAAACCCCCGTCCGCAACCGGATCATCAAGGGGCTTTCCACACCGGCACCGTGATCGCATGCGACATCTTCGGACTGCGGGGACATGTCGGGAGCACTCCCGAAACATTCGCCCCCTTTCCGGGCTTGCATCTCCCCGCCGATCATCAATTCTCGCCGCCCCATGAGCAGTCGTTTAGAAGGCAAAGTTCTGGTCGCCCAAGGCGGCGGCCCCACCCCGGTGATCAACCAAAGCGTTGTCGGCGTCGCCCTTGAGGCCCGCAAGTTCAGCCAGGTCACCTCCATTTACGGCGCGGTCCACGGCGTCACCGGCATCATCAACGAAAACTTCGTGGATCTCACCCGCGAGACCACCCACAATCTGGAACAAGTCGCCGGCACCCCGTCGTCCGGCCTGCTCTCCACCCGCGACAAGCCGGATGAGGAATATTGCGCGCGGATGTTCAAGGTGATGCAGGCGCATGACATCCGTTACTTTTTCTACGTCGGCGGCAACGATTCCTCCGACACCGTCCGCATCGTCAACGAGCAGGCCAAGGAAGCGAACTACGAGCTGCGCGCCATCCACATTCCGAAGACGATCGACAACGACCTTGAGGAAAACGACCACTGCCCGGGCTTCGGCTCGGCGGCACGCTTCGTGGCCCAGGCGTTTTCCGGCGTGAATCTCGACAACCGCGCCCTGCAGGGCGTTTACATCGGCGTCGTGATGGGCCGCCATGCCGGTTTCCTCACCGCCTCCTCCGCGCTGGCCCGCAAGTATTTCGATGACGGCCCGCACCTGGTTTACCTGCCGGAGCGCCACTTCATCATGGAAAACTTCCTGGCCGACGTGGACCGCGTCTATCAGAAGCACGGCCTCTGCACCATCGCCGTTTCCGAGGGCATTTCCGATCCCGACAACACGCCGATGATCGTGAAACTACTCGGCACCGAGGAGCGCGACTCCCACGGCAACGTCCAGCTTTCCGGCACCGGCGCGCTCGGCGACCTGCTTTCCAACGAGATCCGCAAGGGCCTCGGCATCAAGCGCGTGCGTTCGGACACCTTCGGCTACCTGCAACGCTCGTTCATGGGCATCCAGTCCGACCGCGACGCCCGCGAAGCCCGCGAAGTCGGTGAAAAAGCCGTGCAGTTCGCGATGTGGGACAACGTGGACGGCTCGGTGGCCATCAAGCGTCCGGTGCTCGACTACAGCGTGGACTATCAGCTCGTGCCGATCGAAAACGTCGCCGGCAAGACCCGCCACATGCCCGACAACTTCATCAATGCGGAAGGCAACGGCGTGACCCAGGATTTCCTGAACTACTGCCGCCCGTTGCTCGGCTCGAACCTGCCGGAGCCGCACCGCCTGCGCGCGCCGAAGGTGCCGAAGATCCTGCACAAGTGATCTGAACGGTAAAAACCAAGACTCTGAAATGCTGAAACTCTGATAACGAGTTTCAGCATTTCTGTTTTTATCTATCACTCCATCTCAACCCGATAGCGCGGCAGCGTCGGATCAATTTCCCGGCTCCACGCATCAATCCCACCGAGCAGCCCGTAAGTTTCCTTCAAACCATGGCCGCGGAACCACGCGACTTGATCGAGGACATTGGTGCCGCTGTGATCGTAAAGCAGAATGCGGGTCGCTGGATCGCCGGCGAAAAGCTGTTGCTGGAGTTCCTGGGTGAAGAACTCCGAGCCGGGGATCGCCACCGCCTCGTGCTCCTCGCGGGTCCGCAGGTCGATGAGCCGCAAGGTGGAAATTTGCTCTTTCGCGAGCGCGGGTTCCATCCACATCGCGGAATCGTGGACGTGGCTGGCGAGCAAGTGCTCCAACACCTCGTCCACCGGAATCCCGGAACGGGCGCACAACTCCGCGAGGGTTTCCTCGTTGGAAAACGCGCAGCTCTGGCAGCCGCCGAGGTGGTAACGGGCGAAAATCGCCCGCCGCGCGCCCGGCAGGGTTTCCAGAATCAGTGCCATCGGGGAATCGCGGGTCAGCTCGGTGGGGGCCATGTGGAAGTTGAGAGTCGAGGGTTGAGAATTGAGAGAAAAAGAGCGGGCGGTGGCGCGGTTTCTTAACCTCTGACACTCAACTCTCAACTCCGAACTCTCAACTTCTTTCCCGCCTGATTTTTTTACGCTGTTTTCCCACGCCAGCCATGGAATAAGCTCCCGCCATGCCGAGGGAACGCGATCCGGACGAACCGAAAATCTACTTTTTGCCGAACCTGATGACGGCCTGCAACCTCGCGTGCGGATTTTTCGCCGTGCTGATGGTTTTCAAAGGACTGAACGAGGTGCAAAAGGTCTCCGGGGAACTGCCGCTCACGGCGAAGGAGTATTACAACATCTCCCACCAATACTACGAATACGCGATTCTGCTGATTTTCGGCTCGTGCATCTTCGACCTGCTGGACGGCAGGCTGGCGCGTCTCGGCGGTCAGGAGTCTCCCTTCGGCCAGCAGTTCGACTCGCTCGCCGACATCATTTCCTTCGGCATGGGTCCGGCGATGCTGCTTTCCCGCGCCGTGCTTTTCCCGCTGGGCAATGTCGGCTGGGCGATCGCGCTGATTTACCTCGTATGCGGGGCCATGCGTCTGGCGCGGTTCAACTGCCTCGCGGCCCTGCCGAAAAAACCGGGCGATTCCAACGATTTCCGCGGACTCCCGATTCCAATGGCCGCGGGATTCATCGCCTCGCTGACCTTCCTGCTCATCGATCTCCACAAAAACGACCACGAACTCGGGATGTGGAAATACATCCTCGCCGGAGCCATGCTCGGACTTTCCCTGCTCATGATCAGCGATGTGCGCTATCCGAGTTTCAAGAAAGTGGGCTGGAAAACACGCGGCACTTTGGGTGCGATCGTCATCGCGGTGTTGCTCGTGTTCGCGATCGTCCTGTTCCGCTACGTGATGCCGGTGGTGCTTTTCAGCATTTATTTGCTCTACGGTTTCATCCGGCCGTGGGTTTCCCAAAAACTGCGGAAGGAAATCGAAGTCGAGACGGACACCGAGGTGGAGACGGACGAGGAAGACCCGGAAGCGCGCAAAGAAGTCTGAAACATGGCCGATTCGAAACGCTCCCCTTGGATCACCCTGCTGCTGGTCTTGCTGCCGCTATGGCTGGTGGGATCCGGTGGCGGTGCGCTGTGGTATTATTTTCACCGGGAAAAAAAGCAGGCGCAGGTCGAGGGCGAGCGCTTCGCCCAAGCGGTGTCCGCGCCGTTGATGGCGGATGATTTGCGGAAAATCGTGGAAATCATCGGCGAGCGAAACACGTCCTCCGAGACCGCCGCGGCGAATTTGTCCCGCACCGCCTCGATGATCGAGGGCCTGCTCGGTCCGGGCAACACCGGCTACACCGTGCGTAAAACGCTCGGCCCGGCGCAGTGGCCGATTCTGCAGGTGACGCTCGCCGGGAAAAACCCGGAAGCGCCCGCCGTTTGGATCGTGACCTCCTACGACAGCCGCGCCGGATCGCGCGGGGCCGAGGCCAACGCCACCGGCCTGGTCGCCACCTTGGCCGCCGCCCAGGCGCTCGCCCGCGACAAGCCGAACGCGCCGGTTCATTTCATTTTCCTGCCCCACGCGAACGATGCGGAATCGCCGGTGGTCGACACCGCCGCCAAATTCACCGCGCTCGCCAAAGCCCCGGCCAAAGCCGTTCTCTGCGTGGAGGCCATGGGCGCGGGCGAGCCCTTGTGGCTGAGTTCCCGCGACGTTTCCGCCGCCCCGCTCAACCTCGTCTCCGGTCTCGGCAAGATTTACGGCGCGGAAGTCGTCTGCCTCGGCGATGACAGCGACCTCGCGAGCATTCTGTTTGAAATGAACCTGCCCGCTGTCCGCGTCGCCACCCGCGCGCAACTGACCGCGGATGACAACGATGAACGCCTGCCCTTCGCGCCCACCGTGGCCGCCTCCACCGGTCGCCTGATCGAGCTGATCCGCCGCTGCTCCTCCGCCAAGTGACAAATCCCGGTTGCGGATTTCCCACAGCGATCCTAATTCTTCCGAACAATTTCCGCAGACTCCCCTCTATCCTCTAATGCGCCCTACCGACCTCGACCCCGCCTTCATCTCCCACGCTCCCGGCTATTGGTCGGACGATGCCACGGAAAATTGGGATGATCACCGCTGGCAGCTCAGAAACCGGGTCGATTCCCTCGCGGATCTCGACCTGCGCCTGAACCTGACCGACGAGGAACGCGCCGGCGTCCTGCTCGCCGGAACCAAGCTGGCGATGGCGATCACCCCGCACTTTTTCAACCTGATCGACCGCGACGACCCGGATTGCCCGATCCGCCGCCAGGTGATCCCGCGCATCGAGGAAGGCTGGAACGCCCCCGAGGAAATGGCCGACCCCTGCGGCGAGGATTCCCACATGCCGGTGCCGGGACTCGTCCACCGCTACCCGGACCGCGTGTTGTTTCTCGTCACCGACCGCTGCGCCTCCTACTGCCGCTATTGCACCCGCTCGCGGGTGGTCTCCGGCGTCGGCGAGCAACACCTTGAAACGCAGTGGGAAGCCGCCTTCCAGTATTTGGAAGAACACACCGAAGTCCGCGATGTCCTGCTTTCCGGCGGCGATCCCCTGCTCTTCTCGGATGACCGGCTGGATAAAATCCTCACCCGCCTCCGCGCCATCCCGCACATCCAGTTTCTCCGCATCGGCTCGCGAATCCCGATTTTCCTGCCCCAACGGATCACGCCCGAGCTGTGCGCGATGCTGAAAAAACACCACCCGCTGTTCATTTCCATCCACACCAACCACCCGCGCGAGCTGACCACCGAAGTCCGCGACGCCCTCGGTCGTCTCGCCGATGCCGGCATCCCGCTCGGCAACCAAAGCGTCCTGCTGCGCGGCGTGAACGACCGCGTGGAAATCCAGAAAGCCCTGGTCCACAAACTCCTCATGTGCCGCGTCCGGCCGTATTACCTCTATCAATGCGACCTCATCACCGGCTCCTCCCACCTCCGCACCTCCGTGGCGGAAGGCGTGGCGATCATTGAAGGCCTGCGCGGGCACACCACCGGCTACGCCATCCCGCAATTCGTCATCGACGGCCCCGGCGGCGGCGGAAAAATCCCGCTCAACCCGAATTACGTCGTCGATTCCGCATCCGGACGCGTCACGCTGCGGAATTTCGAGGGGGAAATTTTCGATTATCCCGATCCGACACCGATTTCCGAGGAAACCCTAAGTGATCTTCATCAAAGAGCTTTAAACAGCTGCCGCTAAGATGCTGATCGGGAACGGGGACATTCGCTCCGCCCATTCCGCTTGCGCTCACTGCCCGGTGTCCTAGCATCCGGCGCTTTCCAAAGCTCTGTCGCTCATGAACCGCATTTTCGTCGAAAAAAAGACCGGACACACCGCCGAGGCCCGTCACCTCCTCCACGACCTCCACGAGTCGCTCGTCCTGCCCGGCCTTGAAGGCGTGCGCATTGTCCAACGCTATGATTGCGATGGACTTAGCGACGAGGAATTCCGCTCCGCCGCGCGCCTGATCCTGTCCGAGCCACAGGTGGACTCGCTGGCCGACACGCTCGCGCTGGCGGAAAACGAGACCGCCTTCGCCGTCGAGTTCCTCCCCGGCCAATTCGACCAACGCGCCGATTCCGCCGCGCAATGCGTCCAGATCCTCACCGGCAAGGAGCGCCCGTTCATCGCCTCCGCGAAAATCATCATCCTTCAGGGCAAGCTCACCGCCGAGGAACTCCAGAGCGTGAAATCCTTCGTCATCAACGCCGTGGATTCCCACGAAGTGCCGGTGGCGGCGGTTTCCAACCGCCAAGC
>CAYXZE010000141.1:0-6614 GCA_964469395.1 uncultured Luteolibacter sp. | reverse complement strand
GGACCGTGCGGACAGGAGTGTCCGCACTCCTTAAGTTGGCGGTGCCGCGTCAAGGAGAGGCGATATCTGATCGCCCCGTCCATGGGGAGCCAATGGAAAGCGCTTTGCTCGGTTCATTGGCTTTCCATGGACCGTGCGGACAGGAGTGTCCGCACTCCTTAAGTTGGCGGTGCCGCGTCAAGGCCCTGACCATGGGGTGCCGATGGAAAGCGCCTTGCTCGGGTCATTGGCTTTTTCATGGGCACGGCGGACGGATTCCACCGCTCCTTGGGCTGTTGCCTTTGGATACCGCCGCTCTTGGGTTGTCGCTTACGGGCCGGCGGGTTTTGGTTCGGGGATGACGGTGGCGCGGGGGATGTCTTCGGTTTTTCCGGGAGGGGGTTCGGTGATGGATAGATCGGCACCGCTGAGGATTTGCTGGCCTTGGTTCTGGGTGGCGGTGTTGGAGGTGTAGGCGGCGGGGGCGAGGCCTTTTTCCAGAATCAGGCCGGGGCCTTGGTTCTGGGTGGACTGGTTGTTGGTAACCGGCAGTTTGGCGGCGGCGCGGATGACGAGGCCGCCGAGGAGGTTGGCGCGGGCGGTGTTCCCGGTGATTTTTCCGGACCCGGCGCTGTCGAGAACGAGGCCGAATTCGCGGTTGGCGATGAGTTGGTTGCCCTCGATGGTGGCGGCGGCGGTGCGGTTGTCGGTGTGGATGCCGTTGCGGCTGTTGCCCTCGCAGCGGTTGTTGATGAGGGTGGCGGCGGCTCCCTGCCAGGTCTCGATGCCGTGCTCGAAGTTGTCGAGGGCTTCGGATTCCCGGACTTCGAGCGTGCTGCCCTTGCCGATGGCGGCGGCTCCGTTCCAGCCGTTGTCGTTGAAGCGGCTGCGACTGACGGCGGCCTGCCCGCCTTCGATGACGGCGAGGCCGTGGCCGCTGGCTTTGGTGAAATGGCAATCGGTGAATGTGGCGCTGCCGCGACGGACGAGGGCGACGGAAAAGCGTTCCTTGTCGGCCACGAACGATTCGTGGCGGAAGGTGATGCCGCTGATGCGCGCGCCCTTGGCATCCGGGCCGATGGTGATGGCGCTGCCGGCTTCGGGGGAGCACTCGATGATGGTTTCGGCGTGGCCGGCTCCTTGGAGTTCGACGGCGGCTTCGATGACGAGCGGGCCTTTCCAAACGGCGGGGCCGAGGACGATGCGGTCGCGGTTGCGGGCACTGGCCAGGGCTTCCTGCGGCGTGGCGAAATCGCCGGGGACGCGGAGGGTGCGGGTGTAGCTGGAAAGTTTTTCAAAGCGCTCGGCGATTTCGGCATTGCCGGGGGCAAGGGATTTTGCCTCGCGCAGCCAATCGAGCGCCTGTTGATCGAATTGGCCGTTGTCGCGGGCGATGGCTTGTTTCAGGAGTTCGGCGGCTTTCGCCTGGTCGGCGGCGGCTTTTTCCTGCGCGGCGGTGGCGGCGGCCAGAATGGATTTCGCGTCGGAGTCGTCGTGTGTGGCGACGAGGATTTTCCGGGCGTGCGCGATGGCGGTGTCCCAGTCCCGCTCGTCCAGCGCCTTGCGGGCGGCGGCGAGAGTGGTGATGCGGGATTGGCCGGCGCGGGCGATTTCGATCCGCGCGAGGATGGCGACGGCGTCTTTTTCCCGGGGGTATTTGTCGAGCACCTGATCGACGGCGGCGACGGCTTCATCGAGGCGGCCGGCATCCAGTTCGGCGGTCGCCTGGCCGGTCCAGTAGCTGACGAATTGTTCGTCGGCGAGGGCGGCTTCAATCCGGCGGCGGCCTTGCGCGGCGAAATTGGAGCCGGGGGAGAGGGTTTCGATTTCGGCAAAGCGGTTGGAGGCTTCCTGCCATTGGCGGCTTTCGATGGAGGCGATTCCCAGGCCGTTCAGGACGGTGATGCGATTTTGAAGTGCCTGCTGTTTCTGGTTTCTCTCGTGTTGCAACTGGAACCACCCGGCCCCCGAGGCGGCGAGGAGCAGGAGGATGAAGCCGAGGATGTAGAATGGGGTGCGGCGGCGTGGTTTTTCCGGTGGGGGCGCGGGCTTGGAGGCGGGAGCGGCGGGAGTCGTCTTGGGTGAAATGGAGGGGGTGGCTGTGGGCGGGGCGGGGCTGGCGGGAGGTGCGGCAGCGATCGGCGGGGTGGCGGAGGGGATTTTTTCGGGGATTTGTCCGACGGTCGCAGGTTTGACTTCGGGGGGCGGTTCGGGAGGCGGGGGCGTTTTTTCCGGTTTTTTGACGATCTCGGGCGCGGCCTCGCCGGATGTGCCGGACGGTGAAAGGGGCGGGGGAATCCGGGACTTGGGCGCTGTCAGCAGGTATTCCTGAATCACGGCGAGCGCTTGTTCGATTTCGACGAGATCGTGCCGATAGCGGTCGGCGAGGGTTTGGTCGGAAGTCGTGCGGACGAGGGCCGTGATTTGATCCCGGGCGTCCATGAACTCGGTGAGTCGCGGGCGCGGATCTTCGTCCGGTCCAAGGTCAAAGATTTTGCGGGCTTCGGAAAGTTTCATGATGGGTTGGTGGGATGGTTAGCCGACGAAACGCTGGACGATCGGCATCCGGCGGCCAATGCCAAAAGCCTTGGATGTCACCCGCAGGCCGGGAGCGGCCTGATGGCGTTTCCACTCGTTGAGATCCACGCGGCGCTGGATCCAGCGGACGGTGGTTTCCTCGAACCCGCGGGCGATGATTTCATCGGCGGAAAGCTGGTGCTCCACGTAGAGTTCGAGGATGGCATCGAGGATTTCATAGGGCGGGAGCGTGTCCTGGTCCTTTTGGTCGGGCCGGAGTTCGGCGCTTGGCGGCTTGTCGATGGTGTTCCAGGGAATGATTTCCCGCTCGCGGTTGATCCAGCGGGAGACTTCGTAAACGCGGACTTTCGGCAGGTCGGAAATCACCGCGAGGCCGCCGCACATGTCGCCGTAAATCGTGCAGTAGCCGACGGCGAGCTCGCTCTTGTTTCCGGTGGTGAGGAGCAGGTGGTTTTCCTTGTTGGAAAGGGCCATGAGCATGATGCCGCGGAGCCGGGCCTGCATGTTTTCCTCGGTGACGTCTTCCGGCCTGTCGGCGAAAACGGGCTGCATGGTCGTTTTCACGGCCTCGAAGGCGTTGCGAATGGGCACTTCTTCGCAGCGGATGCCGAGGTTTTCCGCCAGTGCGAAGGAGTCGTCCACGCTGCCGCGCGAGGAGTAGGGGCTGGGCATCGTCAGGCCGTGGACGTTTTCCGGGCCGAGCGCGTCGGCGGCGATGACGGCGGTCAGAGCGGAGTCGATCCCGCCGCTGAGTCCGAGGCAGACGCTGGAGAATCCGCTTTTCACGGCGTAATCGCGCACGCCGAGGACGAGCGCCTGATAGAGTTGCTCCGCATCGCAGGTGTCGGGCGGGGCGTCCTTTTCCACGGAGGAGAAGGGATCGATCACGCGGCAGGCTTCGAGAAATCCCGGGAGCCGGGTGGTGATGCCGCCGGTGGCGTCGGTGACGAGCGAGTGGCCGTCGAACACGAGCTGGTCGTTCGCGCCGACCGCGTTGCAATAGACGACGGGGACCTTGGCCTTGCGGGCGATGCCGCCGACCATTGAGCGGCGCAGCAGCGGCTTGCCGAGGTGAAAGGGCGAGGCGCTGAGGTTGAGCAGCAGGTCGATGCCTTTCGCGGTGAGTTCCTCGACGGGATCGCGATCGTAAATCGGCCGCTGCAGATAGTTTTCCGTCCAGATGTCCTCGCAGATGGTGATGCCGATGCGGTGGCCGTTCCAGCAGACCGGCTCGCTGGAGTCGCCCGGCTCGAAGTAGCGGCGCTCGTCGAAAACGTCGTAAGTCGGCAGGAGGGTTTTCCAGATGCGGTGCTGGATTTTTCCGTTTTCAAGCCACGCGGCGGCGTTGCGGAACGGTTTTCCGGGTTTCGACGGATGGTGGTGGTCCACGTAGCCGACGAGCAGCGGGACCTCGCGGGTCTCACCGGCCAGGTAGTCCAGTGCCTGCAGGCATTTCGGCACGAACTGGGATTTGAAAACGAGATCGCGCGGCGGATAGCCGGTCAGCGACAGCTCGGGCGTCACCACGAGGTCCGCGCCCGCGTCGAGGCATTCCCGATAGGCGGCGAGGATGCGCTTCACGTTGCCGGGAAAATCTCCGATGACCGAGTTGATTTGGGCGATGCCGATGTTCATGAACCGCCACAGAAAACACCGCGCGCTGGCGCGGGCAAACGCTAAAATTCATTTTCCCGGCTGACGGGGCGGGGGGCTGCGGGCGAATCCGCTCGAACGACGGCTTGCCGTTTCCGATTCCGCCGCCTAATTTCCGACATATCAGCCGCCCATGAAAGCCATCTCCCTTTTCTCCCTGCTCGTATCGGCCACTCCGCTTGTCGCTCAAAACGATGCCAAACCCGCCGAAAAACAGCCGAATGGAGCTGCCGTCACATTCACGCCGAACCAGCAGGCGTTCCTGAATCTTCCGGAAGCAAACCGCAATGAGTTCATCAAGCATCTCAGCGAGGCCAACCGGTTTTTCCAACAGAAGCGGATTTTCGAAACGCTGGAAGAGCTGGACAAGGTGGAGAAGGTTTTCGCGGACAGCCCGGAGCTTTACAACTTGCGGGGAAATTGTTTCGTGGAAATGCGGGCGTTCGACAAGGCGCTCGCCCAGTTTGAAAAGGCGCGCTCCTTCACCAAGAACAACACGAGTCTCGATTTCAACATCGCCGAGATTTATTTCGTCACCAAGGAGTGGAAGAAGTCGCTTGAGCTGCTGGATCAGGTTCAGAAAAACCTGCCGCCACAGAGCATCGCCCTTTCCCGGCTGGTGGAGTTCAAGAAATTGCTCTGCATGAACAAGCTGGGGATGAAGGACGAGGCGGCGGTCCTCGCCGGGAAATATGATTATCTCGATGATTCGCCGTATTATTATTATGTCCAGGCGGCGCTCGCTTATGACAAGCAGGAGGTGATGGCCGCGGAGGCCTGGCTCGCCCGGGCCAACCGGATTTTCAGGAATCCCAACGTGCTGAGTCCGTGGCAGGACACGCTCGTCGAGTATGGCTACATCAAGGGCTTCTTCGGCGAGGATGTGCCGGAGGAGTGATTCATGATTCGGCGGCGGCGCTCCTGAGCTCCTCGATGAAGGCGAGCACCCGGGCGGTGGCCGGGGATTCCGCGGAAACTCCCGCCGCCACCTCGATCCGGCGCGGCTCCACCGCCAGCGGCCGGGTGTCCAGACGCTGGTTGTGGTCGAGGCGGCTGCCGGTGGCTAACAGGGCGATGCCGAGATTTCCCTCCAGGGCGGCGACGAGGCTGCTCACGCCGTCGAACTCACCGGCGATCTTGGCCTGCAAGCCGTGTTCGCGGAAAAATCCGGTGACCCGGTTCCAATAGTCCGGGTAGTGCTCGCGGTCGTAAAGCAGGAGCCGCTGTCCATCGAGGTCGCTGACGGAAATGAGTTTCTTCTTTGCCAGCGGATGGTCGGACGGCAGCACCAGTTGCCAGCCGTATTCGCGCAGGGCGGTCCAGCGGATCGGTTCCGTGATGCCGGTGCAGGGAGCGGCGACGATGAGATCCAGTTTGCCGGATGCCAGACCGTCCCGCATTTCCGCAGACGACCAATCGTAGAGGCTCACCCGCACGCGAGGGTGAAACTGGCTGAAGCGCCCGATCGCCACCGAGAGGAATTCTCCGGCCAGGGACGGCGCGTAGCCGATCCGCAGCGGTTCGCCCGCAGAGGTGGACCTGACTTTTTCAATCATGGCATCGGTGAATTTCACCACCTTGCGCGCCTCGGCCATCAGGACCTCGCCGGCGGGTGTGAGGCGGATCGAGTGCGCGCCGCGTTCCAGCAGGAGCGTGTCGAGTTCCTCCTCCAGCGCCTTGATCTGCCGACTGAGCGCGGGCTGGGTGAGGCGCAGCTTTTTCGCGGCGGCGGTGATGCTGCCGGTTTCTCCCACGGCCAGAAAGTGCTTCAGTTGGCGCAACTCCATGGCGGGATTCTAGCGACGCGGCGCGGCCGCGCCATATTTTATCCGCCGCGGGAAAAAAACGGCAAGCGATGCGTTGCAACGGTGTTTTCACGCGATTAGGATCTCGGCAAATTCACGACCATGGGACTCGAAAAAATCACGCAGAAACTCCAGGAAGCCCTCCAGTCCGCGCAGAGCATCGCCTCGAAATCCGCCCACGCGGAGTTGAAAAGCCTGCACGTCCTGCTCGCCCTGCTCCAACAGGAAGGCGGCATCGCCACGCCGATTTTGCAGAAAGCCGGTGTCGATACGGGACGGCTGAAAATCGCGGTGGCCGCCGCGCTCGCCCGCGAACCCAGCGTCCAGGGCGCGTCCACCCAGCCGCAGATCAGCATCGGCCTGCGCGCCACTTTGGATGCCGCCGACCAGGCCCGCGAATCGCTGGGCGACGACTATCTGAGCGTCGAGCATTTTCTGCTAGGATCGCTCAAGGGCGACTCGCCCGCCGGCAAGCTGCTCAAGGAGGCCGGGCTGGATGAAAAGAAAGCCCGCGACGCCATCACCGGGATTCGCGGCTCGCAGAAAGTCACCGACGATTCTCCCGAGGGGAAATACCAGACGCTGGAAAAATATGGCACGGATCTAACCGCCCGTGCCCGCGAGGGGAAAATCGATCCC
>CAYXZE010000140.1:5084-6636 GCA_964469395.1 uncultured Luteolibacter sp. | reverse complement strand
CTCCCTCGCGGGATCAGGCTGTGTAAAGGCCGTCCGATTCGCGGACGGGGGCGTAGTTTCGTTACCGAGGTTTCAGTTAACGGGAGAAAGGAAGGTTTTCCCGGACGTTGCGAAGGTCAGCATCGGAGACCAATGCTGCTTGCCCAAGCCTGCGCTTGCGCTTGCTGTTCTTGCCTTGCAGCAAGTGACGAGCTCCTTGTTTACGACGTAGGATCTTCCCTGTCCCAGTGACTTTGAAACGCTTGGCAACGGCTTTCCGTGTTTTTGCTTTTCCTCCGACTCTTGGCATGGGACGGGCAAACTAGGCACCCGCACCCCCTTGACAAGGCAAAAATGGCAATTTCTTCACGCATCGGAAAACAAAGCCCCCACCATCTCCAGACACCGCTCGCCGGGCATCACGCTGAGCTCCATTTGATTCATGACGTAAGCGAAGGAAATTCCGGTTTCCGGATCGCCGAAACCCAGGCTGCCGCCCGCCCCCGGATGCCCGAACGCGGAAATGGACGAGCCGTAAATCCGCCGGATCTTCCGCCCCGCCGCGTCGAGCGGATCCCGCTGGCCGCCACAGGTGAAAACCGTCGGCCTCAGCAACACCCGGTCCTCCGCCGCGGATTGCGGAGTGGCCAGCGCCTGCCGGACCGCCGGGGAAAGCGGACTCTCGATTGAGCCGATCACCGCCTGATAGAACTCCGCCAGCGCCGACGCCGTGCCCACCCCGCCGAGCGCGGGCAGACCGGCCGCCCACGCGCGCGGCTCGTTCATTTCGTGAATCGCGTGCAGCCCGCGCGGCGAGGAAAACGCCCGCCGGGTGAAACTCCGGGAATCGGTGAGCTGTTGGTAAAAATGATCCGCCAGCTCCTCCTTTCCCGCCTTCCCCGGATACAGCCGCGCCACTCGCGGCCATTCGCTCTCCGGCAGGCCGATCCAGAAATCCAGACCCAGCGGCGCGGCGATTTTTTCCCGCCAGAATGCCCCCAGAGTTTCCCCGGTGAGTCGCCGCACCGGTTCGTCCACCAGCGCCCCGAACGTCCGCGGATGATAACCATGCCCCCCGCCCGGAACCCACGCCGGCACCTGCGCCTCGATCGCCGCCACCACCGCCGCGTGATCGAAAACCTCCGCCTCGCGATCCAGCACCGCCAACCCGCATTGATGAGACAGCAGATGTGAAAAATCCGCCGCCGCGACCGGAAACTCCGGCCACACCTCGCGCACCGGCGTCTGCGGAGAAAGCCCCTTGCCCTCCAGCGCCAGCAGCAACGTGGCCGCCGCCGGAACTTTCGTCGCCGAATAAACCGGCGCCAGCGTCCGCTCCGTCCACGGCCGGATTTTCTCCCGCTCGCACCAGCCGTGGCCTTCCGAAACCAGTTCCTTACCGCTCCACCAGATGCTCACGGACGCGCCCAGCTCGCCGCGCTCGGAGAAATTCCGCTCGAACACTTCAAGCACCCTGCCCAACACCGAAGGACTCACCGCCATGCCGCTGTGTGTGTCCCATGCCGCCCCGCCGCGCAACCGCTAACTGCAATCAGGTCAATCAGGTCAATCA
>CAYXZE010000140.1:0-4984 GCA_964469395.1 uncultured Luteolibacter sp. | reverse complement strand
CAATCAGGTCAATCAGGTCAATCAATCAAACAGCGGTTTGGAACGGTCATGATTCCATTTCCGCGTGTTTTTTGATCCTTTTTGCGGCTGAAAACCTTCGCCTGATTTTGATGCGTCGGCCCTGCCCGCTAACTGCCCTCCGGAAACAAATCCGGCTCCACCTCGGGCTTCGACGACCATTCCTCGATCAACCGGAACGCCACCGCCAACAGCGTCGGCCCCATGAAAACGCCCACCAGGCCGAAGGCCAGCGCCCCGCCGATCACTCCGCAGAAAATCAACACGAACGGCATCTTGCTCCCCTGGCTGATCAAAAACGGACGCAGGATATTATCAACGCTGCTGATCCCCAACAGCCCCCACAAGAACATGAAAATCCCCAACCCCGTCTCGCCCTGGGCGAACAACCACAACGCCGCCGGCAGCCAGATCATCGGTGGTCCGAACGGCACCACCGCGAAAAAGAACGTCAACACCGAGAGCAGCACCGCCCCCGGAACCCCTGCCAGCCAGAATCCCAGCCCCGCGACCAGCGCCTGGGCGATCGCCGTGCCGATGATTCCATAAATCACCCCCCGCACCGTGCCGCCCGCCACCTTGATCAAATGCTGTCCGCGCACGCCCGCCAGCCGGTCCGCCGCGACCGCCAGCCGGGCGGATAAAATATCCGCATCCTTTAGCAGGAAAAACGCCAGAAACGCGCTCAACAGCACCTGCGTCACCCCCTGCCCCACTGCCAGCCCCACCGAAATCAACCACGTTCTCGCCCACGCCAGAAACTGCCCCAACAACACCACCACATGCGGCGAAGCCGACTTCGCCTCCTCCTCGGACTCCTCGTCCACATCATCATCATTCACCGGTGGCGGCGCGTCCTGCACCCTCAAGCCATCCTCGCTCTCGACCACGATCTTCGGGCGCGGCGGCGGGCTTTTCACCTCCTTGTCGAGTTGGTCCATCCAGCGGTTCCGATCCTCCGCGAAGTTCGCCCAATACTCAGCGAGCTGATCCCCCACCAAAGGAGTCTGCGCCACCCACGACGGAGCCTGCTCGGGAGCCGCCATGAACCATTTCCGCGTCGCCTGCGCCAACTCCTTGCCATCCTCCGCGATGCTGAAGCCGATCAGCACGATCGGCCCGGCCAGCACCACCGTCACCGTCAGCGTCACGAAAATCGCCGCCAACGTGCGCGAGCCTCGGAACCATTTTGTAAACTTCCGCTGCAATGGATGCAGCGAATACGCCAGCACCACCGCCCACATCAGCGCCGTCATGAACGGCTTGAGGACGAAAAAGCACCCGATCAACAACAACAGCAGGGCCACTCCGCCCAACACGGGTTCTATTTTAAAACGCTTGGTTTCTTCGGATCTCATGAACTGGCCGGAAGCTAATCAGCTTTTTCCCGAGCCGCCAGAGAGTTTCACAAGGTTTTTCGGCTAAAAAAATCCTCATCCGCCGGCCCGGCCGCAGACACCGCCCGCCTGATCCTCACTCGCGCAACCGCTTCACCAGTTCCGGATCAGGCAACGAGCAGGCGTCCGCCTTCCCGGCAAACCAGTATCGCCGACCCGCCACCCGGCGATAAACCGCATCCCGCAGCGATTTCGGGATCATGCGGGCGACCATCAAAACGCGCCACCCGCCGCCCAGCGCGCGAACAAGTTCGATCAAAGCGTCGCTGCGGAGAAAAACCCGCCCGTCCGATTCACGGAGCAACACCATCGTCCCCTCCGTCTCGTCCGCATACTTGGAAAAACCCAATTCGCCCGCGAGCCTCCCCTGCAATGGCGCGAAGTCGATCCGCCCGCGCCGGTCCAACCGCGCGACCCGCCGGACGGAATGCGAACAAAACGCGCACTCGCCATCGAAAAAAAGCACCCACGTCATGGCGCAGGATAATCCGCGGGATTCCGTTAGCCAGCCGGAACCCGAAATCAGAGGCACGTCCCGAACATGCGCCCGGATCAATCCGCCAGATCCTCGTTGAAGTAGATTTTAATGAACTTCATCTTCCGCCCCTCATCGAAGCCGTGCTCCAGAATGGAGTCCGGTTTGGCCGCGAGGGCGGGCTTGAGGCGGATTTCCGCGCCGGTATCGAGCTTCATCATCGAGCGGATTTTCTTCTTCGCCTTGGTCACGTCCTTTTTGGAAATCTCGAACGAATCCTCAAGCTTGTGCCCCTGCTCCTGCTCGATCTGGCTGCGGTGCTCGGCGAATTTCGCCTTGGCTTCCGGCGTCTTGAGAACCTCCTCCTCGAATTCCTGAAGGCTGAATTTCTCCTTTTCCTCGAAATAAGTGATCGCGTCGCGGGCCGCGTTCGCAGTGTCCCACGGCGGAGTGTCGTCATCCGCGACCGGCTTGGCCTTCTTTTCCTTTTCCATGAACGCGACGGCCATGCTCGCGTATTTGTTGGTCAGGAACGGACTGTCGGTGATCGGCACCACCCCGAGGAAATCGCGCACCCAGAAACGCGAGTCCGAACCGCTGCGGTCGAAGGTAAGGACGTAGTAACCCTTGGTCGCGAGGTGGTTGAGAATCAGGCAGCCCTTGTCGATTTTTTCCGGGTTGATCCCCTGCTCGGTGTGCAGCTCGAGGTCGCCGTCGCGAGTGGAAATGCTGAGGAACGGGACCACGCTCTCGGACTTGAGAATGCAAAGACCCTGGGTGAGCTCGCCGTCCACATCGATGTTCTTGATCAGCGAAATGCACAGGTCGCCGGACTTGATGTTCGGATGGTTCGACTTGGCGTAGAGACGCTTGGCGATGTCGCAGCCTTTTTCGAGCAACCCGTCGTCCGAGGCGAAAATCGCCGCCGCATAGGCGTTCATCTCATGCTGATCGAGCGACGAGTGGTGGCTGAAGCGGTGGGCGGTGAGGTTCTTGAACGGCTTGAGGAAAATCGCCGACAGCGGCTCCTGGTCCTTTTCCTCGATTTTGAAAACCTCCTTCGAAGTCTGGAGCGGCTCGTCGCGTTGCGGGTGGCCGACTTTGGCAAGCACCAGCCCGGTGGCGGTGGCGGAAGTGAAACGGATCTTGGCGGACATGGGGGCAGGAACCTAGGACCGCAGAGAAATTTGAACACTCCGAAATTGAAGAAATTGATCGAAAACCAACAAAGTCAACAAAGTCAACAAGGTCAACAAGGTCAACAAGGTCAACAAGGTCAACAAGGTCAACAAAGTCAACAAAGTCAACAAAGTCAACAAAGTCAACAAAGTCAACAAAGTCATCCACTCCATCAACCGGCACGATCCACGATCTCAAAAATCAAACGTCGCCTGCGGGCCTTTTTTCACCGACTCCACGACGATCTCCGTGCCCTCCCGCAATCCGGCCGCGGCGAAACGAACGAACCGGCTGAGCGTCGCCTCCATCGTCGGCGCCCCGGAAGCGCCGTTGCTGAGCCGCTGGATGACGTCCTGGTTCGACAGCAAATGGATCATCCCGCCCGCCATGAAGTGAATCCGCCAGCTCAATTCTTCCGCCGACACCGTGGGCAAGGCCTTTGCAAACGATCGTGTGAAACGATCGATCACCTGCCGCAGCTGGTCCTCGATTTGCGGCGGCAGACCATCGCCCTGCTGCGCGAAAATCCGGCCCATCAGCTTGTAAAACAGTCGTTCGGAAAGCTCGGATTTCCGAACCTGCCCGACCAACGGCCGCACGAAGGCATCGATGATCTCCTCCAGCGGCGCGGCCTTGCCCGGCCACTTTCGTTCAACCGTTTCAAGCCGTGCGATCCGCTCCTCGGTGACCGGAACCATGTAACGCATCATCACCAAACCCAGCAACGCCTCCCGACTGCCGAAATGATAATTCACCGCCGCCACGTTGGTTTTAGCGAGATGCGTGATGTCCCGCACGGATACCGCCTCGAATCCCTTGTCCGCAAACAACTGTTCGGCAGCATCCAATAATTTTCGCTTCGAGCCGGATTCGGGCAAAGTCACATCACGCATAGATGACTCGATTCAAGTGAATCATACGCCAATGTCAAACGAACGATTCAATCAAATCAACACCACCCGAACTCCAAGCAATCATTTCCCTTAAAAACATCACAACCACCTTAAAACCAGATCACTGTAAAATGATGTTAATAACGATTGCCTGTCCATTTGAACCGCCCTAATTTCCAGCCATGAGTTTCCCAATCCGCAGCCCCCGCCACCAGACCGGCGGCATCGTCATCTTCGCCCGCGTCCTCGATAAAATCCGCCTCAACGCCGCAGGCCAACTCCCCGAAGGCTATCACCTCGGCATCATCCCCGGCAACCGGACCTTCGACGACCGGCTGTGCAAATTTCTCGGCATCGACTTCGACGCCCTCGCCAAACGAACGTTGGAGGGCGGCACCGACGAGGAAATTCTCGAATGGAGCTTCGCCCACGGTCACAAGCCGGACGCCGAACAGATCGAAGTCTGGAACGCCTTCCTCACCAAACGCGGCTGGCGGGATCCCGCCAGCACCGGCTTCGCACAATCAAAAACCGAAGCCGGTTTCGGCGACCGCGATGAGATCCAGACGTTTTTCGACCTGATGGATGCCGAGGAAGGCCGGGCTTGAACCGACTCGCTTCCCACCCGGAAGAAACCGTATCGCCGCCATTCCCCCCCTCCTCTTTTCTCCTTCATCTGCGTTCATCCGGTTCGTTTGACGAAGCATTTTGATCCGCCGGTTCGTCCATGTCCGCCGCGCTCCCATAGCGATTCAAAAATCCCAAATGGAGACGCCCCGCCCCCTCACCTCATCCGTCGTCAAAAAATCTTCCACGCCACATCCCGAGGGTTTTGCTTGAATCCCGAAGGAAGCGCGGGCATACCCTTCCCGCGACACCAAGCACCGGAGGGGTGGTAGAGTGGTCGATTGCGCCGGTCTTGAAAACCGGAGAGCCGAAAGGTTCCGTGGGTTCGAATCCCACCCCCTCCGCCAGTTTGCTTCAATTGCGAACTGCTGGTGTCCTTTTTTGACGCCTTTGAA
>CAYXZE010000139.1:3946-6653 GCA_964469395.1 uncultured Luteolibacter sp. | reverse complement strand
TCGCCGCCGCCCCGCGCTCCCAGGTCTTCCGCGGCACCCCCGCCCCCGGCGATGTCATCCTGCTCATCGGCGGCCGCACCGGCCGCGACGGCGTCGGCGGCGCCACCGGCTCCTCGAAGGAACACACCGACACCGCGTTGGAAAACTCTGCGGAAGTCCAAAAGGGCGACGCCCCCACCGAGCGCAAAATCCAGCGCCTGTTCCGCAACCCGGAACTCACCCGCAAGATCAAGATTTGCAACGACTTCGGAGCCGGCGGCATCTCCGTGGCCATCGGTGAAATCGCGCCGTCGCTGGAAATCAACCTCGACGCCGTTTCCAAGAAATACGACGGCCTCGACGGCACCGAGCTCGCCATTTCCGAGTCCCAGGAGCGCATGGCCATCTGTGTCGATGCCTCCGAGATCGCCTACTTCATCGCCGAGTCCGACAAGGAAAACCTCGAGTGCAAGCACGTCGCCAACGTCACCGACAGCGGCCGTCTCGTCATGAACTGGCGCGGCAAGACCATCGTCAACCTCTCCCGCGCCTTCCTCGACACCAACGGCGTCCAGCAGAGCACGAACATCCACGTGGCTGGAGCCACTTCGCCCTCTCCCTTGACATCCGGTTTACCCTATCCTCATGAACACAGACCAACCCTACTTGAACGAAGCTCACAAAGCCTCCTGCGAAAAAGCCTTGGCGCTGGCGGCGAGCGAGCGGCGGATGTCCTACGAAGAGTGCATCGAGCAAACCAAAAAGCTGGCACTCCAATCCCTACGACATCAACCGGACGGCACGAACTCCACCGAGCCCTTCGCACCGTTGAGGAGCAGCAAATTCGATGCAGCCTGAGCGATCTCTTCCTCGATCCGGACAAATTCAACGAAGACTGGCTCGCCGCGAACTCGCTCGGCGGAGCGGAACAAAAAGTTTTCCCTGAGTCAGACGGCCTCCATTTCATCAAAGCCAACAACGGCAGTTACCACGGCCACTGGCTCCAATACTTCGAGCGTCTTCATTTTCACCGCATCCTCTTCCCGGACACCGCCTACACGTTCGTCGGACTCCTTGAGGATGACGGTTCCCTCGCCGTTGTGGTAAGGCAGCAAACGGCCCCCACCTTGATCTCTGCGGAGGGAAACCCAATCGGTGCCACCCGCGCCCAAGTCGAAGCCCACATGACCGGAATTGGAGCCTTCCGCTTCCGCAACGACGACTACTACCACCCTGGGGAAGACCTCTTCATCGAGGACCTCCACGACGAAAACGTCCTCGTCGGCAGGGATGGCGAAACCCTGCGTTTCATCGATCCCGTTATCTATCAGCGCCCCCCCGACCTTCCGGTGCCCCGGAATCCCGTAGCCGGGACATCCTGCCCCAGCCAGCTGTTAGAGCGTCCCGCTCCGACTCTTCTCTCCCAGCTTTCTTCCCTCAACATCTGCTCCCAAAAAGGCCTCGGTGAAATCTTCGACGGCTCGGTCGGCGCTGGCACGGTCCTCTGGCCATTCGGCGGTGACCGCCAGCTCACCCCGCCGGACGCGATGGTCGCCAAGTTACCATTGTTAGAAGGCGACACCGATGTGGCCACCTACATGAGCTGGGGCTTCAACCCGGAAATCTCCGCGTGGTCGCCCTTCCACGGCGCGCTGTATGCCGTCACCGAATCCGTCTGCAAGGCGGTCGCCGCCGGTGCGCGCCTCTCCGACATCCGGCTCACGCTGCAGGAATATTTCCCGAAACTCGGCAACGACGCGACCCGCTGGGGCCTGCCGTTCGCCGCGTTGTTAGGAGCCTATCAGGCCCAGCACTCGCTGCGCCTCGCGGCCATCGGCGGCAAGGACTCGATGTCCGGTTCGTTCAACGAGCTCGACGTCCCGCCGACGCTGGTTTCCTTCGCCCTCGCCCCGGGCAAAGCCAGCCTCGCGCTGTCGCCGGAGTTCAAGCAAGCCGGCTCCACGATCTCCTTCGTCGAGGTTTCCCGCGACACCGATCACCTGCCGGATTTCGCCGAACTCCGACAGCTCGCCGCCACGCTGCACCAGCTCAACGCGGACGGAAAAATCCTTTCGCTCCACCACGTCGGCCAGGCCGGCATCGCCGCCGCGCTCGCGAAAATGGCGTTCGGCAACCACCTCGGCGCGGAGATCGACACCACGCTCGACCTTTCCCGCGAGCGCTATTTCGGCTTCCTCATCGAGCATGCCGAACCGCTGCCCGCCGAGTTCGGCACGGAGGAAATCGGCAAAACCACCGCGACGGCCGTCCTGTCACTCAACGGCGAGACCCACACGCTAACCGAACTGGAAAACGCCTGGACCGCCACGCTGGAACCGATTTTCCCGACCCAGGCCGGCAACGCGGAATTCGCAAAAATCATCGTTCCCAGCAACCGTCCCGCCACCCTCACCAAATCCTCACTCCCCGCTCCCGGTCCCGCGCCCCGCGTAATCATCCCCGCCTTCCCCGGCACCAACAGCGAATACGATTCCGCCAAAGCCTTCCGCGAGGCCGGAGCCGACGCCGAAATCCTGGTGTTCCGCAATCTAACCGCGAAACACATCGAGGAATCCCTCAACGCGCTCGCCACCCAGATCCGCCACTCCCAAATCCTGATGCTGCCCGGCGGCTTCAGCGCGGGTGACGAACCGGACGGCTCCGCCAAATTCATCGCCACCATCCTCCGCAGCCCGCGCGTGGCCGATGTGATCATGGACCTGCTGAA
>CAYXZE010000139.1:0-3936 GCA_964469395.1 uncultured Luteolibacter sp. | reverse complement strand
TCCTCGGCATTTGCAACGGCTTCCAAGCTCTCGTCAAAACCGGCCTCGTCCCCTTCGGCGAAATCCGCGACGCCGATGCCGCCGCGCCGACCCTGGTCCACAACTCGATCGGTCGCCACATTTCCTGCTACGCCCGCACCCGCATCGTCAGCTCGATCTCGCCGTGGTTGGCGAACTGTGAAATCGGCGACATCCACCGCGTCCCGGTTTCCCACGGTGAAGGCAAGTTCCACGCTTCTCCTGAAGTGATCGCCGCCCTCGCCGCCAACAACCAAATCGCCACGCTCTATTGCGATGCGGAAGGCACCCCTTCCATGGACATCGCCATCAACCCGAACGGCTCGCTCCACGCCATCGAAGGCATCACCAGCCCCTGCGGCCGGGTCTTCGGAAAAATGGCGCACACCGAGCGCAGCGGCAAGCAAGTCGCGAAAAACATCCCCGGAAACAAGCATCAGCCCTTGTTCACCGCCGGAGTCGGTTATTTTAAATGAGCAAAAATTCGCTCAAAATGACTAAATATTGGCTTTTTTGAGCGAAATATTGCTCACGAAAACATCAACAGTTTGACAAACGAGTAGAACTCTGCTCAATTTGACTCGAAATCACTGATTTTGAGCAAATTTCCACTCACCGCGATGCGATTCCTCACCAATCCTCAAATTGAACAGGAACTGGGCCAACGCCTGAAAAACCACCGGCTCGACCTCAATTTGAGCCAGCAAAAGGTCGCGACCCGCAGCGGCTTATCGCGCAGAACGATCACTGCGATCGAAAACGGCGAGGGTTCCACTCTGACGACCCTCATCGCCCTGCTGCGGGCGTTGAATGCCTTGGACACCTTGGAAAACTTTTTGCCCGACCCGGGCATCAGCCCGATGGCGATGACCTCGATGCTGCAGGATGCCCCGCGGAAATATTCCTCCAAACCACGCAAAACCCCAACGCCCACGCCGTGGAAATGGGGTGATGAAAAATGACCTCCGCCATCATCGAGCTTTATGAAACCCAAATCGGCGCGGCAACCTGGGATCCGGACCGCGAGCTGGGGGTGTTTGAATACGCCCCCGATTTCATCGGCAGCGGCATTGAAATCTCCCCCATCCAGATGCCGCTCGGCGCGGGCCGCTTTTCATTTCCCGGCTTGGCGCGGGAAACTTTCAAGGGACTGCCCGGCCTGTTAGCGGATTCCCTGCCCGACAAATTCGGCAACCTGCTCATCGACCAATGGCTCGCCCGCCAGGGCCGCAAGCCCGAGTCTTTCGATCCGGTCGAGCGCCTCTGCTATCTCGGCACCCGCGCGATGGGAGCGCTGGAATTCCGCCCCGCCCTGCTGCCCGACTCCCCGCCGGAAACGCTGCACTTGGAGGCGCTGATTCAACTCGCCAACGATGCCCTCGCCTCCCGCGAAAGCCTGCATGCGAATCTATCCCAACCGCCGGAAGCGCTTGCGACGATCCTGCGCGTCGGCACCTCCGCCGGTGGCGCGCGGGCAAAGGCGGTGGTCGCGTGGAATCCGCAAACCGGCGAGATTCGCTCGGGCCAGGTGCCGGCCTCCCCGGGATTCGAGGCGTGGCTGTTGAAATTCGACGGCGTTTCCGCCAACCGCGACAAGGAGCTCACCGATCCCCTCGGCTACGGCCGCATCGAATACGCCTATCACCTGATGGCCCGCGCCGCCGGAATCACGATGAGCGATTGCCGGTTGTTAGAAGAAAACGGCCGCGCCCATTTCATGACCCGCCGCTTCGATCGCGGCCCGGCCGGAGAAAAACTCCACATGCAGAGTTTGTGCGCGATGGCCCACTTTGATTTCAACCAGGCGGGTGCCTATTCCTACGAGCAGGCGTTCCAAATCGCCCGCCGCCTGAACCTGCCGCAGCCGGACCATGCGGAACTTTACCGCCGCGCCCTCTTCAACATCCTCGCCCGCAACCAGGACGACCACACCAAGAACATCGCCTTCCTCATGGACCGCCGCGGCGGCTGGCGACTCGCCCCGGCTTACGACCTGATTTACGCCTACAACCCGAACGGCGCGTGGACCCACCGCCACCAGATGACCCTGGCCGGGAAACGGGAAAATTTCACGGTGGCCGACCTGCTCGATGCCGCCAATGCCGCCGACCTCAAACCCACCAAGGCGAAAAGCATTTTCAAACAAGTGCGGGAAGCCATCACCGCCTGGCCAACCCACGCCGAGGCCGCCGGGGTTCCCGCCGACTGGATGGAGGAAATCCGGAAAAATCTCCGCTGCGAACTCGTGATCTGACATGTAGCGGCGGTCTGTGACCGTCGACGTGAAAGAACTGCCTATGAACCCGCCATCCTGGCACTTCATGCGCATCGACGCTCACAGAGCGCCGCTACAATTCAGCCCGGCCCGCGCAACTTGCTAGAAACGCAAGGGATTAACTTTCCGGAAATGGCATAATTTTTGCTTCGTTTTGGCGCGATTCGCGTCCTAAATTGGCTTCGACTACGAACCCGCCGATCATGGCTGACGCTTTCCTCCATCAATCGCTCTCCCAGTCGCAGACGCTTGCGCCGCAGATGCGCAAGAGCCTGGAGATCCTGCAGGCGGGAACATTGGAACTCTCCCAACTCGTCCAGCAGGCGTTGGAAACCAACCCGGTCCTCGAAGATTTGACCGAGAGCGTCTCGCTCGACGAGGAAGGCCCGGATCCGGAAGAAGCGGACTCGCTGGATTACATGAACCAGACCGACGACGATTGGCGCGACCGCAAAATCCTCGAAGGCAGCAGCTCTCCGTGGACCAGCGAGGACGAGGAGCGCCGCCAGCGGATTTACGACTCGATCGTCGCCCCCCTCACCCTTCAGCAGCATTTGCAGCAACAGCTCGACCTGTCCATGGTCGAGCCCGGAATCCGCGAAGCCGCCCAGGCCATTTTGGGAAATCTCGATGATCGCGGCTTCCTCGATTTACCTGCCAGAACGCTCGGCGCCCGAATGGGACTCAAGCCCCACGATGTCAATGAAGCGCTGAAACTGATCCAGTCCTTCGATCCCGCAGGCGTCGGCGCATCCGGCATCCCCGAATCGCTGTTGCTCCAGCTCGAACGCACGACCGGCAAGGACACCATCGAATACAAAATCGTCCGCGACCACCTCGAAGACCTCGCCCGCAAGCGTCACCCGCAAATTGCCCGCGCCCTCGGCACCACCGTCGAGCGCATCGCCGAGGCCGCCTCGCGCATCGGCCGCCTCACGCCCAACCCCGGCGGCGAATACGATCCCACCGGCAATCCCTACATCCTGCCGGACGTCGTCATCGAGCGCGACGACGACGGCAACTGGTATGCCCGCCTCACCGGCGAACACCTGCCGAACTTGCGGATCAACGATTTCTACAAGGACATGATCGGAAAAAACGGCACCGATGCGAAGGCCCGCCAGTTTCTCCGCGATCAAATCCGCGACGGTCGCAGCCTGATTCACGCCATTTCACTGCGCCAGGAAACCATCCTCGCCATCGCCCACAAACTCATCGAGCACCAGCCCGCGTTCCTCGCCAAGGGTCACCGGCACCTGCGCCCGCTCACCATGAACGACATCGCCGACGAGCTGAGCCTCCACGCCACCACCATCTCGCGGGCGGTCGCCGGGAAATACGTCCTAACACCGCACGGCCTGATGGAAATGCGCGCGTTTTTCGCCACCGGCTATCAGACCAGCGACGGCACCGAGGTCTCCAACGCCGGCGTGCGCGAAGCCATCCAACAGCTCGTCGCCAACGAAAATCCCGCCAAACCGCTTTCCGACGAATTCATCATGAAAGCGCTCGACCAGCAGGGAATCAAGGTCGCCCGCCGCACCGTCGCCAAATACCGCGAACAGTTGAACATCCTGCCCTCACACTTGAGGAAGACCTTCTGAAAAATAAGGAGAGTGGGACTTCGGCCCACTCGCCGATGC
>CAYXZE010000138.1:0-6681 GCA_964469395.1 uncultured Luteolibacter sp. | reverse complement strand
TGACCACCTGATCTGACCACCGGTCTTGCCCATCTCTCCCAAACTCCCCATTTTAGGGAAACGAGCGATTGGACACAAGTCGGTGAAAATCCGGTAAGACATGCGGGCGGGACGATCTACCTGCGCTCCAAGGTGAATGACAAGGTGATTCGCCGACATTCGCGATGATTCTTCTTGGTCTCGCCTTCAGCGACCGCTTCTCCCCGAAGCAGCTTTCGAAAATGGACATTCCGCTTCCAAGTGCGGTGCCGACACGGGATGAGCCATAGGCATTTTAGCCACGACTAAAACGCGCCACGTCCTGTTGATTCGGGAGATTCACTGCCGCGCATTTCCGCCGTCAAATGGAACGCTATTAATCTTCTAGTTCGCTGGAATTCAGCTTTTTGTGACTTGTCCTTGATTAAGGTAAAAACTTTTACCTTATTATTCCCGAAATGAATGATCTTTTCGCTCCGCCCAAGGCGCGCAGCGGACGATACTACATCCGCGACAATTTTCTCCGGGCATGGCTTTCCGCACTGCAACGTCCCGTTTCGGCCACCGCCTTCCGTCCGCTGGAGGAACTCATCGGCCAAGCGGATGAACGCCTCGCTAACGTGGAAGGCTATGCTTTGGAAGGTCTGGCGGGACAGCTCTACGAAGAACGGAGCCGTCTGGGCTTGGGGGATTTCCCCTTGAGCGAACGAATCCAGGGATACTGGGACCGGGGCGATGTGGAGATCGATCTGGTCGCCATTAACGAGACTGAGAAACGCATCCGTTTCGGGACGTGCAAACGCAATGCCGAGAAACTGACGCCGTCCATCACAGCGTTGAAAGCAGGTGCCGAATCCTTCCTTCGTTCGCATGGACGGTTTCAAAGTTGGACAACCGAGTTTGTCGCCATCGCGCCGACGATTCCCAGCGGAATCAGAGCGGCGCTGGCCGATAACCAAGTGATTGTCGAGGATATCAGCGACCTGACCTCGGGCATGTGATCCGCGTCCCAATGAACGACCCCTCCACAGTCAGGGGAGGAAATATTTCCTGACCCAACAGCGTTTTCCGCTGTCACCCCTGACCCCGAAACGGGACTGTTTCAGGGTATGCCACCCCGTTTCGACACCGCAAGCGCCAACCTCAGGATGCGGAAATTCTGGAAACCCGCAGGCGCTCGGCGGTGACGAGGGCGCGGAACCTCGCGTAGTCCTCCTCGCGCGTGGAGGACACCAGCCGGTAGGCGTAGCGCGGCCAGTGACGCATTTCCTCAAGGGCATTGGTCATCCGCAGGGCGATGACTTCCTCGCTGTCGGTGCCGCGGCCGGCGAGGCGCGCGTGCAGTTCCTCCTCGCTAGGCGGCATGACGAAAAGGTCCACGAACGCGCGCCGGATGTCGGCATCCTGACACTCGCGGACTTGCTCCGCACCCTGGACGTCGATGTCCATGACGACGTCGATGCCCGCCTGGAGATGCGAGATGACTTCGGATTTCAGGGAGCCGTAGAAATTTCCATGCACCTCGGCATGTTCGAGAAACGCGCCGGCATCGAGCTGGCGGCGGAACTCCTCCTTGCCGAGGAAATGATAGTCCCTGCCGTTTTCCTCGCCGGGACGGGGCGGGCGGGTGGTGCAGGAAATCGAGTAGCGGACCTCGCCCGCATCGGCGAGGCGGCGGCAAAGCGTGGTTTTGCCCGAGCCGGATGGGCCGGAAACAACAAGGAGAATGCCGGTGCGTGCGGACATGGAGGGAGGATGTAGGGATGAATGCGAAAGGGAATCGAGAAGTTTATTCGGATTCGCGAAATCAAGCGGGATGGTTTGGGGATTGCCTGATGGAGCGGCTCCACCGAAGCTCGGGCTGTCAACCATGCTTCTTCCGGCCTTCCAGGATCTGATCAAACCGCAATGGCGCGCGGTGCTCGAGGAGCTCAAGCTTTCCGGCGGCTTGCCGGTGAGCGAACTGGCCCGGCATCTGGACGCCAGCTACATGGCGGTGAAGCAGCATTGCGAGGAGCTGAAGAAAATCGGTTATCTGGATCGCTCGCGGGTGCCGCGGACCGTGGTGGGCCGGCCGGAAATTTTTTACAGCCTGAGCGCCAGGGCGGATGCCTTGTTTCCCCAGGCCGGGGTGGATTTCACGCTTGGCTTGTTAGACGAGCTCAAGTCGCTTCTCGGGGAAAGCATGCCGGACAAGGTGCTTTTCCAGTATTTCCAGAAGCAGCAGGAAAAATGGCGGCCGCAGCTCGCCAAGGCGCGCTCGCTGGTGGAAAAGGCGACCAAACTCGCCGCCCTGCGGGAAAAGGAGGGGTGTTTCGCGAGATGCAAATACGATCCGCAGCAAGGCTTCCGCATCGAGGAGTATCACAACCCGTTGCAACGGGTATTCGACTGCTATCCGCGGGCAATCACCATGGAATTGCGGATGATCGAGGAACTGCTGGGAACCCGCGTGAACCGCATCGAACTGAGCGGCGGGCGCGGTGGCCAGCCGCGGGTGATTTTCGAAGTGCCGACCTTGGGGGATCGCTGAGAAATTTTCCGAATCCCGGCCGATCACCGGCAAGGAGGGCGATCTCCGGTCAACCCGGGTCGCCTGAAAACCGCCCCTCCCTTATTTCACCTCGGCCTCAAGATCACCCATCGCCCATTGCATCCCGGCCAGATAATGGCGGAGGATCTTTGGATTCCAAAACATCTCGTGGTTGTGCCCGATCGAGCAGTAAAACACGCGGCCCTTCTCCCAATGCCTCGCCCAGGCCACGCCGAAATCACCGTCCGTGCGCTTGATGCCGCCCACTTTCATGTTGGTCTTCTCCGTGTCCAGACGCAGCAGCATGTGCACGACCTTCGAATCATAAGGCTCCTTGAATTGATAGATCTCCTCCTTGAACTCAATATTCTCGCCCTTGAACATTTCCACCAGCGGATGCTTTTCCTGACCGGGCTCCACCTTGATGCTCACTTGCGTGCCCGCGTTCCAGGGATGTCCGTCAAAGCAGCCGTTAATCATCTGGCTGTATTCGGGAAAATCGTAAAACGTATCCGTCGCGGCATGGATTCCGACAAACCCGCGGCCGGCTTTCACGAATTTCATCAGATTCTCCTTGATCCGGACTTCCCGCTCCGCCGCCTTTTTCTTGTCCTCCTCGGACATCGTCTTCAATTCCGCAGCGCTGGGTGAAAACACATTCAGCGTCGTGCTGAGGAAACAAACCGTGTCGAAGGTTTTCAGCACATCGACTTCGAAATTCGCCAGATCATCGCTGATCACCACTTCGAAGGCTCCGGTTTTCTTCCCGAGTTCCTCGAACGCGAGCTTGCCGGTAGCGATCGACGCGTGCCGGAAACCGTTGGTCCGGGAAAACACCAGCATCTTGCGGGCCTTTTTCGGCTTGGCGAAGGCTTTTTCCGGCAGTGCCGCGGTGATTTTTTCCAGCGCTCCGGCCGGTGCTTGCTCACCGGTGGAGATTTGCGTCAGGGAGCAAAGCGCCACGGCGCTCGCCAATACGGTCGGGATGAGTGTTTTCATGAGGTTGTCGAATCCGGCGGAATTTCCGCTAAAAAGCCATTACAGGGCAACTTCCAAAATTCTTACCATGCAGATTCGCCCGATTCGGGATTGAGTCCGCCGCCGGATTCCGCGAAAACCCCCGCGGATGAGAATTTTGGTCGTTGGAAAAGGCGGGCGCGAACACGCGCTGGTGAGGGCTCTGGCGGAATCGCCGGGCAAACCCGAGATGTTTTGTTTCCCCGGAAGCGAGGCGATTTTCGAACTGGCAAAACCCGTCGAGGCGGACGGACTGGAATCCCTGATCGCATGGATGAAGGCGAATGCCATCGACCTCTGCGTGGCCGGCGAGGAAAGCTATCTGGTCAAAGACGAGGGCCTCGCGAACCTCTGTGAGAAAAACGGCATTCCCTGCTGGGGACCGCCGAAGGAGTCCGCGCAATTGGAAGCCAGCAAGGAATTCGCCAAGGATTTCCTCGTCCGCAACGGCATCCCCACCGCCCGCGCCAACGCCACCAACACACTCGAAGAAGCCGTGGAAGCCATCGGCGGAGAATATCCCACCGTCCTGAAATTCGACGGTCTCGCCGCCGGCAAGGGCGTGGCGGTCTGCCCGGATGAAGCCTCCGCGCTCGATTTCCTCGATGAAGTTTTCACCCGGCGCCGCTTCGGTCCCGGCCGCGTGCTCGTCGAGCAATGCCTCACCGGTCCGGAAGTCTCGATCTTCGCCGCGATCATCGACGACCAATACCTCATTTTCACCCCCGCCCGCGACTACAAGCGCGCCCAGGACGGCGATCTCGGCCCGAACACCGGCGGCATGGGAGCCGTCGCCAGCCGCCAGCTCGTTTCCCCGGAACTGCTCGCGCAAATCGAAAAGGAAATCGTCAGGCCCACCGTCGATGGCCTCCGCAGCGAAGGCCTGCCCTACCGCGGTTTCCTCTACTTCGGCCTCATGCTCACGCCCACCGGCCCGCAGGTCATCGAGTACAACTGCCGCTTCGGCGATCCCGAGTGCCAGGCGGTGATGCCCTTGGTCCGCGGAGATCTGGCAGCCTTCTGCCTCGCCGGCGCACAAGGAGAGTTCCGCCCGAACCTCATTCATTTCAGCGACGGCTGGAGCGTCTGCGTCATCCTCGCCTCCGCCGGCTACCCGGAAACCTCGCGCAACGGCGACCGCATTTCCGGCCTTGAGGAAATCTCCGGTGCCCGCGTCTATCACTCCGGCACCCGCCGCACCGCGGATGGAAATTGGGAAACCAACGGCGGTCGCGTGCTCGCCGTGGTAGCCGGTGCCGACACCCGCGCGGAAGCCGTCGCCCACGCCCACGCCTCCGCTGATTTCGTCGCGTTCGACGGCTTGCAACGCCGCCGCGACATCGGCATCCTCAACTTTTGAACCATGGAACAAATCCTCTCGCCTGAAGAAATCACCGCCGGTGTGGAACGCCTCGCCCGGGCGATTCGTGAAAAACACCGCGGCCAGCCCGTCGCCCTCGTCGGCATCCGCAGCCGTGGCGACGAAGTGGCGGAGCGCGTTCTAACCATCCTCTCCGAGGACGACGACTGGGACCTCGCCTTCGGCGTGCTCGACATTTCCCTCTATCGGGACGACTTCGAGCACCTCCGCGAAAATCCCGCTCTGCAGGAAAGCGACATCCCTTTCACCGTCGATGGCGCCCACATCATCCTCGTCGATGACGTGCTCTTCACCGGCCGCACCATCCGCGCCGCGCTGGACGCGCTTTCCGACTACGGGCGCCCCGCCAAGGTCGAGCTCGCCGTGCTCATCGACCGCGGCCACCGCGAGGTGCCCATCCAGCCCGATTACGTCGGCATCCTCCTCGACACCCGCCGCCTCGATCATGTATTCGTCTCCCTTGAAGGCACCGACGGCGAGGATCTGGTCCGGCTCGTCGAAAAAGCAACCCCATGAGCCTCCTGCCACAGCGCAAGAAAGCCGCCGAGGAAATCGCGAAACTCCGCGAGACCCTCGGCATCACCGCCCCGCCGCAGGGCGAGCCGGAAGCGCCTGTGGAAAATCCGCCTGAAAAACAAGGAGGGGCGATATCCGATCGCCCAGTCCATGAGGAGAGCATGAACAGCGTTTCTCTCCAGTCATTGGCCTCCCATGGGCACGGCGGACGGATTCCGCCGCTCCTTGATTCATCGCGCGATCCTTCGCCGATATTTCAGCCTGCCGCCGAGACCGAGCACTTGGAAAAAATCCCGGTGCTGCCCCCTGTGGAAAGCGGCCCGCCGCCCACCGCCGTCGAGCATCTCCCGCCCCCTGAGGAACTCCCCGCCCCGCTGCCGGTGGAGCAGCCCGCCACCCGCATCGTGAAATCCCTGCGGAAATCCGAGCAAGGCCCGGTGCTCGCTCCCCCGCCACCCGCCCCGGATTCCAAGCTGCCGATCTACCGCCACAGCCACAAGGAACTCCATGAAATCCGCAGCCGGGAGACGCTCGTCATGCTCGGCACCCCGATCCTGCCGCAAACCCACACCGCCCACCCCGCCCTCATTATCCCCGGCTACCTTTTCGCCCTGATCGGCGGCCTGACGGTTGCCATCCCCGACTATCTGGCGGAAATCGTGCGAAGTTTCGGCTTCTACTCTGACGATTTCGGAAAAATCCTAACCGCCGCCTGCGCCGGTCTCGCCCTAGTCATCGCCGCCTTCATCTTCATCCAGAAACCCTTCTCCCGCCACCACGCCGCCTTCATCGGCGTCATCATTCTCTTCGTCATCATTTTCGGTGCGCTCCACTATTTTCCCCAACTCCGACATGGCACGTAAAGACCTCCTCGACATCTCCACCCTCGACCGGGAGGAAATCGAACACCTCCTCGATCAATCCACTCCCTTCAAGGAAGTCTTCACCCGCTCCGTCAAGAAAGTCCCCGCGCTCAAGGGAAAGTCCGTGCTCATGCTCTTCTACGAGCCAAGCACGCGCACCCACTCCTCCTTCGAGGTCGCCGCCAAGCGACTCTCCGCGGACGTCACCAACTTCGACGTCGCCCAATCCTCCATCACCAAGGGCGAGTCCGTTAGAGAAACCGTCGAGACCCTCCAGGCCATGCGCACGGACTACATCATCGTCCGCCACGGCCGCTCCGGCCTGCCCGGCATGATCGCCAGACAAACCAAGGCCTCCGTCATCAACGCCGAAGACGGCGCGCACGCCCACC
>CAYXZE010000137.1:0-6692 GCA_964469395.1 uncultured Luteolibacter sp. | reverse complement strand
GCCAGCCGCGCGACGGCGCCTGGCGGGCCTGCTACGCGATTTACGACCTCGATCACAAGCTGATCGTCTTCCGCCGCATCGAATACGACATCGCCAAAACCCAGGAAAAAATCCTCGCGGCTGGCCTGCCCCCGATGCTCGCGGAGCGGATCATGGAAGGCCGCTGAGGCGGATTCAAACTGTTCGCGAATATCCAGAGGAGGATGTTCATGATGCCCTCGGATGGTCGAGGAGATCGCCATTCTTGTTTTTCAGCCCCTCAGAAAATATCAGTGACCGTCAGCGCGGGCGTTTCCAACGATTCGCCGCGGACCATGCCGAGCAGTTTTTGATAGAGTCCGCTGGCCGGCGTGAGCAGGGTGATTTCCTGGCCGTCGTGCTCGATGACCAGGCCGCCGGATGCGGGAACGAGGAGGAAAAACACGGTGTCGCCGTTCAGCTCGGCCTCCACCAGCGCTCCGGCGTCGATGGGGGCGTCCATTTCGAAATCCGGCAGGGCGAGGGTTTCGAAGATCCGCACGGATTCGGCGAGTTCATCGACCTGCCGGGCCTGGCCAGCGGCGAGGTAGGAGGCTTCCAGACTGCGGGTGTCGTATTTCCCCTCCGCCTTGCTGCCGGGATCGGTGGCGGCGGCGTGGGCTTCTTGGGCGGCTTTGGAAAGGCGATCGAGTTGCGCGCGGAGCCCGGCGCGGATCTGGGCGAGCAGTTGGGATTTGCGGGGCATGGATAACGTCAAAATGGGAAAACAGAAATGAGGAACAGCCGCCGAAAAACCACTGATTTCGCTGATTCGAGTGAATCTCAACGTCAATCGAGAATCCGCCGCATCGGGATCATGTTGGAGTATTCGAAGCCCTGTTTTTTGAAAAACTCCTGGGACTCCGCGCTGATCCGGTCGGTGAGCAGGGTGATGCGCTTGAAGTGCTTTTTCTCCGCGAACTCGGCGACGTAATCCACCAGCATCGTGCCGTATCCCTGGCCGCGGTGGTCGGGATGAATCACCACGTCCTCCATCAGGATCACGAAGCCGCCGCAGGCGGTGGAGATGGTGAACAACAGGTTCACCATGCCGAAAATCTGGTCCTGGTTCCGCACCACGAAGATCCGTCCGCGGTTCGGCTGTTCGAGGATGAGTTGCAAGCCGCGCTCCTGCACCGTGCGGTCCGGTTTGAAATCCCCCGACAGGGAGAACAGGTTCATCACCAGTTCGGTCAGGGCCGGCAAGTCTTCGATGGTGGCGGGCTCCACCCGTGGACGATCATCCTCAAGAAGTTTGGCGGCCGATTGGGGGGTTGATTTCACGGCGGGCAAGGTGGCATGATTTTGGAATCGGGAAACGAAATTTTACAAATACTTCAATTTTCAGTGTCGAATCCCAACAAATCCGGGCGATTCGCCCGCGTCCGGACCAATCCCTGCGCTTCCTTCCAGGCGGCGATTTTCCCGTGGTGGCCGGAAACCAGCACCTCCGGCACCGCCATTCCCCGGAACTCGATCGGCCGGGTGTAGGCGGGGGCTTCAAGCCGGTTCGGATCGGAAAACGACTCATCCACCGGCGAGCGTTCGTCGCCGAGCGCGCCGGGCAGCAGCCGGATCACCGCGTCGCACAGCACCGCCGCCGCCAGCGCGCCGTTGGTGAGAATGTAGTCGCCGATGGAGATTTCCTCATCCACCAGCGCCTCGATCACGCGGTGGTCCACGCCCTCGTAGTGTCCGCAGAGAATCAACAAATGCTCCGCCGCCGCCAGTTCCCGCGCGACCGCCTGCTTGAACGGCTTGCCTTGGGGCGTCATCAGAATCACCCGCGTTTTCGGTCCGCGCAGCGCCTCGACCGCCGCGAACAACGGCTCCGGCTTGAGCAACATCCCCTGCCCTCCGCCGCACGGAGAATCGTCCACACGCCGATGCTTGTCCTCCGACCAATCCCGCAACTGGTGCCCGACGACCTCGACGAGTCCCGCCGCACGCGCGCGCTGGATGATCGAATCACTCAATGGCGCCAACGCCACTTCCGGAAACAGGGTCACAATATCAATCCGCATGGCAGGATTCACGGTGCGGTCTTCTTCCATTCGCGGACGACGGAGAGCTTGACCGAGCCCTGCCCCGTTCTCGATGCATTCCCCTGGCCGCCGGAGTGGGTGGTCTGAATGGTATCCGCCTCTTCCTTGAGAACGAGCGGGTAAAGCAGGGAAAGCCACAATTTCCCGGACTCGATGGTGACATCCTCATCGGTCAGGACGCCTTCGAAATCCGGAATCCGCTTCCGATTGTAGCTCCCGGTGACGGAAAAAACGCCGCACGGATGCCCTTTCACCGGCTCGATTGCCACCAAGGTCAGCGTGAGGGAACCTTTGGCATTGCCCGTAGCCAGCATGGGCAGAGTTTGGTCCGCGACGGTGAGTTGATCGCCGATCGTGAAGCGTTTTTTCCCGAACCACAGCGGGCGGAAGGCGAGTGCGTTTTCCACGAGCAATTGATCGAAAACCGGGCCCAGCAACTGCGCCAGCGCGGCGGTCCGGAAGTCCCCGCCGTCATCGGATTTCCACACGCCGCCGGATTTCTTGAACGTGCGGGCCTTGGATGGCGGGGCGAGTTGCTTGATGAGCGGCTTTTTCGACTCATCCGCCCCCTGGACCACGGAATCAGCGAAGGTGGACTGCTCCATCGTGTAGCGGACCTGCTCCCCGCTCCGCTCGAACCTGGTCACCAGCGTCTGGGTGCCCTTGACGATGCTCGCCTGATTCTCGATGGCGGAGGTCTGCATGAAACGGCCGGAAATTTCCTGCACCCGCGTGATTTTCACCTCAAACTTGTCGGGCAACGGCAGATCCTTGCGGAAAATGACGCCTTCGGGAGTTTGATCGACCAGTTTCTGGAGTTCGGGATCCGGTGTGCTCTCGGCGGGTTTGGTCTCGTTTTTGGCGAGTTGGCCCTCCACCGCCGAACGGGCCTGGGTGACGACATCCTTCACCTTGTCACAGGAAAAAGAAGCGAGACCAAGGAGGGCGATGGGCAAAAATCGGAATTTCATGGGTTTAAATATAACCGCTGCAATCAAGACTCTGGTTCATTTCAATGGCCGGGTTCTCCTCACTGGCGACTCCGACCACCACTGCGGGCACGCCCGCGACGGTATTGTGCGGCGCCACGTCGTTCAAGACCACACTGCCAGCCGCCACCTTGGCGCAGGTGCCGATTTCCACCCGGCCCAGAATTTTCGCGCCCGCGCCGAGCAGAACTCCGGAGCGGATGATCGGGTGGCGGTTGCCGCTCGCCTTGCCGGTGCCGCCGAGCGTGACCTCGTGAAAGATGGAAACGTCGTTCTCGATGACCGCCGTTTCACCGACGACGAATGACGTGGCGTGATCCAGCAGGATGCCGCAACCGATGCGCGCCGCCGGATGAATGTCCACCGCGAAGGCCTCGCTGGCCACGCTTTGGAAATAAAGCGCGAGCCAGCGGCGACCATCCAGCCACAATTGGTGCGAAACTCGGTAGGTCGTGAGCGCGAGAAATCCCTTGAAAAAAAGCAGCGGCTCCAGCGGCGAAAAACACGCGGGATCGCGCTCGAACATCGCCAGCAAATCTCGCGTCGCGGAATCGACAATCTGCGGGTGCGCCTCGAAAACCCCGGTCATCAAAGGCTCCATGCTGATCCGCGGCATGTCCTCGCGCGCCAGGCGGCGGGCCAGCCGCGCACCGAGAGCCCCGGCCAGGGTTTCGCGGGACAGGATCACGTCATCCACAAGATGATGGAGCGTCGGCTCCTCCGTGGCGACTCGCTCCGCCTCCCCCCGCAGGGTTTCCCAGACGTTTTGGACATCCGTAATTCTTCCGTCGCACAGCTTGGTTGTATTCTTGCTCGCCGGGAGTTGTCCGGCCTGTTGGGATTCGCTCATGAAGATTTCACAAAAATTGGAATACGCCTGCCGGGCGATGACCCAACTGGCGAAATACCATGACGGGCGAACTCTTACACGGCTCGAGGATTTAGCGCAACGGGAAGCAGTGTCCGGAAACTTTCTGGTGCAAATTCTCAACGATCTGCGCCGCGCCGGCCTCATCGAAAGCCGCCGTGGCAAGGCCGGAGGCTACCTGCTGGGCCGGAGGGCAGACCAAATCACCCTCCGCCAGGTCGTGGAAGCCGTCGATCCGGCGCTGTTGCAGTGCTCCGTCACCCGCGACGGAGATTCCGGCCACGCCGTCCGCCGCGCCTGGGAGCAGGTTTCCACCGCATTCCAGCAGTCGCTCGATCAAATCACCGTGGAAAGCCTGGCCAGCAAACAGGTGGATCCCATGTTTTACATTTGATCGACCGCCCCCGGATCGGGAAAAATTTATAAGCAAACCTAAAATATTTCGCTGGATGAAATATGTGTTTTGCGCTATGTGGACGCGTCTTTACAAACCTCTTCAGAATCATGGCAACTCCCGTCGAACACACCCACCACATCAAAATCCGCTCGACGCAATTGGAAATGCCCGCCACCGGCACCTCCTCCCGCGACGAAGATTACGACCGCAAGCTCAGGGACGCACAGGAAGAACTCGAGCGCATCCAGCTCCAGCGCGAGGAACTTGAGCGCAAGAAAAGCGAGCTTGAGGAACTCACCGGCCGCAAGCGCACCTTCCTTTCCCAACAAGCGGAACTCACCGAAAAACTCACCTCCTCCCTCACGCTGATCGACCGCGAGCTGTTCGAAATGCGCCAGGAATCCGAGGACCTCGAACAATGCCGCGTCTGCTTCGCCGCCCATCTCGACAAAATCCAAAAAATCAACCCCGAGAGCTGGACGCGCGACGTGCTTCCCGAAAAACTCGAAAAAGCCTCGATGGCCATCGACATCGCCGCCGATGAATACGACCAGGCCGCAGCGCATTTCGAAAACGGCCGCAGCGGATCAATCTTCGGCCGTCCCTCGAAGCGCGGTCGCACCGCCAACCGCCAGACCGGCAGTTCGGAATTCATGGTGAACCTGCGCAATGGTTTCGCCTTCAACCTGCCAATCGTCGTGCTCGGCGGATTGGCGCTTCTCGTTTACTTGGCGAAATAATTCCCCATGAACCGCGCCCCCCTCCTCAAAGAAGAACTCGAGCTGGATGCGCTCCGCGAGACCGAGCAGCAATTGCTCCTCCGCCAGCTTGAGTTCGCGGAAATCCCGAAAAAAATCGCGCAGGAAATCAAGGACCGGGAATGCACGATGCCGCCGCTCCCGGAAATCGAGGATCGCCGCCGCCGCCGGGAACACGACGAAATCGTTTCCCGCGGCCAGATGACCAACATCCTGCGGACCCAAGGCCGCAGCCTGCTGCTGCTGGTGCTGCTGCTGACCGCCACCGCCGCCTTGATCTGGTGGGGCCTCAAATTGATGCAGGGCTGAGTCCGATCCCGGCGGATCAATACACCGGGACTCAGACCTTCAGACTCTTCCTCTTCAACCGCTCCCGCAGCTCCTCCCACTGGCCTTGGCCGACGATGTAACCCACGCAACCGTCCTTGCCACAGCGACAGGGATGATCCTCATAGCAGTCCACATCGAAACCGTAATCGAACGTGAGCTCCTCCCCCGCGTTGATGTCGCACAGGGAATGGATGAAAATCTTCCGGCCTTCGATCCACGCCTCGCAATTCGGCGCGCAGGAATGGTTGATGAGCCGCGCCGTGTTCCAAGGGACGTTGCCGTCGATGTCGTATTTCCTCGAAAGCGTGAAAATGTAAACCGCCGCATCGCCCGTTTTCAGCGCCTTGGAGTGCTGCGAGACACCGCGCTTCTCGCTCGTCTCCTTGTCGATCAGCTCGCCGACATATTCGATGATCTTCGTCTCCCTGGGAATGAAAGTCGTCGCGTAAACTCCGCGCCCATGAATTTCCGAACCGCGCACCTCGCAGTATTTGCTCTGCCCCCGGTTCCACAACTCCACCAGTTTGCGGTGCAACACATTCGGATCCGAAGCCGCTTTTTTCTTCGCTGCCATGCCGGAGATTCTAACGAGACTCGCGCTTTTCCAAAGGAGGAAATTTCAAATCCTGGGGCAAAGTGGCGAACAGGCTCCGCAGGTCATTCACGGACAATCCCGCACCGTCGATGAACGTCCAGTCGTTCCGGTCCTTGTCGGAAATCGCCACCTGGAACCCGATGCTCTCGATGGTGATCACCTTCGGCGCGCTCCCTTCCATTTTCTGCATGACCCGGAACTTGGTAATCGTCGGAATGATCACCAGCCACTTGGAAAAGACCAGGCTTTCGACTTCCTCGCCATTGATCGTCTCCACCTTCCTGCCCGGTCCGACCTCATACGATTGCGGCTGCCCCTGCGGCTTGAAGGAAAGCATGCTGATCCCCTGCTGCACCATCATCCTGGCCACGCCGTCGAGTTGCTTTTCCAACTCCTTCTCCCCCCCCGGCATCCGCATGGCCGTGCGCTTCTTCCACTCCGGATTCATCCGCTCCAGCGCGACCTGATAGCGGCCTAACACCACCTCCTTCCCAAGCTCGCCCACCGCGCCCACCGCGGACGCGACGACATCGGCGGGCGCGACCGAAGACCGGCTCACGGCGGGCGCGGCCGGCTCCGGGGAAATCTTCGGCAGCGGAGCCAGCGGCGGCGGCCCGTCCTGGGCGGCAGCTCCGCCAGCGGCCAGCGCCAGGGCGATGAGCGGAAAAACAAATAACGTCGGTTTCACGCGG
>CAYXZE010000136.1:0-6710 GCA_964469395.1 uncultured Luteolibacter sp. | reverse complement strand
AGGAAGAGCACGCTAAAGCGCGAACTCCGGGCGGTTTTCCGGAGAAACCAGCCGCAGGAGTCAGGGCCATGATTTTTGGCAAACGATCCGGCAATTTCCCGGCACGGTGGCTCGTTCCATTCGCCGCACTCGCGTTTTCCGCAATCGTCCGGGCGCAGGATCTGCCGGGCCGGCCGGATGACGCGATCCCGGCGCAGGCCGAGTTGATCTACGAGCGCGGGCTGGTTTACCTCGCGAAATCGCAGTCCGAAAAAGGCCACTGGAATGACAGCGTGGGCTCGGAACCGGGCGTGGTCGGCTTGTGCGTGGCCGCCTTTCTCGCCCACGGCGAGGACCCGAACAACGGACCCTACGCGAAAAACATCCGGCGCGGCATCGACTACATCCTTTCCCAGCAGAACGAAAAAAACGGCTACATCGGCTCCAGCATGTATAACCACGCCTTCGCCACCAAGGCGCTCGCGGAAGCCTACGGCGTGCTCGACGATCCGAAAATCGCCCCCGCGCTCAAGAAAGCCGTGGAACTGATCGTGAGCGCCCAGGCAAAAAACCGCTTCGGCGGCTGGCGCTACACTCCGGAAAGCCGGGACGCGGACACCACGGTCACCGGCTGCCAGATGGTCACCCTGTTCGCCGCGCGCAACGCCGGCCTCGCCGTGCCCGACCCGTCGATCAAAAAAGGCCTGGCCTACCTCGCGACCTGCCGGAGCAAGGACGGCTCCTACGGCTACACCTCGTCATCCGGCGGCAAGCCGACGCTCACGGCCATCGGCTCGCTCTGTTATTCCCTCGCCAAGGAGCGGGACTCGAAGGGCTATCAGGCAAGCCTGGACTATCTGAAAAAAAACATCGATTTCCGCGACCGCTACTATCCGTTTTATTTCGAGTATTACATGTCGCAGGCGCTGTTCCACGCGGATGAAGCCCTCTGGAAAGAGTGGAACGCGCGCAACATCCGCTACCTCTCCACCATCCAGTCCCCGGACGGATCGTTCCCCGGCAATCAGGGAACGTCGTTCAACACCGCGGGCGCGCTGTTGTCGCTGGCCTTGAATTACCGGTTCTTACCGATTTACGAAAAATGATCCGCCACCTCGTCATTTCATGGATTTCCGGCGTCACGCTGCTGACCGCCGCCGAACCTTCCGACCTCCTGCGTTTTTCAAACGGAGACCAACTCCACGGTCGTTTCCAGGGGATTCAGCCCGGCCCGCAGGCGGTTTGGCGGCACGACGATGTCGCGGCACCCGTGGATTTCAAAACCTCCCGGCTCCGTCACATCGTCCTCCGCGGCGGGCGGCCGTTGAAGCCGCTTTCATCACTCTCCCACGTCGCGCTGGTCAACGGCGACCGCCTGCCGGGAACGATCACCGGCATGGATGCGGAGACGATCACCCTGGAAACCTCCTGCGCCGGCGTCCTGAAAATCCCGCGGGACCAGGTGGCCATGCTCGCGCCAAGTCCGTTAGGCGGACGGCTGCAATATCACGGACCGTTTCTCGAAGATGAATGGAAAATGTCGCACGCGTCCTTTCCGGATGGCATGCCGTCCGTGACTCCCGGCGCGGAGAAAAAAGCCGGGGATCCCAAAAACCAGCCCGGCCGCTGGATTTTCTCAGGTTCCGCCTGGTATTGGCCGGGCAAGCGTTCCGGCACGGCCCTGCTGCGGGAAAACGCGATGCCGGACCGCTCGATCCTGCGCTTCGATCTCGCGTGGAAAAGCCGGTTGGCGATCGCCGTCGGCTTCCATTCCGACTTCGTGAAACCCAAGCCGCCGGGAGAACCGGCCCCGGACGCGCAAATCCCGCACCAGAGGCCGCGCCGATTCGCCCCCGGGGATTCCACCATCCTGCCCATGGTTTTCGGAAACAGTTATGTCCTGCAGATTTTCTCCACCCACATGATGCTCTTCCGCACCACCGTGAACGAGGACGGCGGACCGTCCGTCGAGCGGGTGCAGATCAACGGCAATTCCATCCGCCTGGGAGACTCCGGCAAGGCCACTCTGGAAATCCGCAGCAACCGCCAGACCGGGGAAATCTCGCTGTTCATCAACGGGGAATTCATCGTCCAGTGGAACGAGGGCGGAACCGACTCCCGCGAGCCGGACGGCTATGCCGGCAAGGGCAATGGCTTCGGATTCGTCGTCCAGACCGAGGACTCGTCCGTGAAAATTTCCGACATCATGGTGGGCGAGTGGAATGGCATGCCCGACTCCGCCCGCAGCCTGCAGGTGGACGAGCAGGACATCGTGCTCCTCGCCAACGGCACCGATCGTTTTTCCGGAAAGGTGGATGCCTTCAGCGACGGAAAACTCAGCCTGAGCGGGAAATACGGCCGCTTTGAGATCCGGCTCGACGACATCGCCGAGATCCGCTTCGCCCGCAACCGCCTCGCCAAAAAGGCGGAAACCGCATCAGACAACCTAACCGTTAAATTCAGCCCGCTCGGCCTCGTTTCCGGCCGCCCGCTGGCGGGTGCCGCCGACTCCATCCGCCTGCTCCACCCGGTTTGCGGCGAGATCGACCTCAAGCTGGAATCCGCGGTGATGCTCGACTTCCAACCCTCCACCAACCTGATCGATGACTGGGATGCCGAGTTCTAACATGAAGACATGGCTCGGACTGCTCCTCGCCGCCGGTGCCTCCGGCGTTTTGCGCGCGGACAACCTCACTCTCACCGGCGAGGCGTGCCTGAGCGGGACGGTCCGCTCGATCAACGAAGCGGGCGTGGTCGAGCTCGCCTCCCCGTTGTCTCCCGAGCCGGTCCTGCTCAAGGCGGGAGCGGTCACCAAAGTGGAATTCAGCGCGCCCGAGTCGCCGCCGAACCCGCCCGGCTCGCTGATCGAACTGACCAATGGCGACCTGCTTCCCGCCACGGTCGAGAGCCTGGATGAAAAGAACCTCAACGTCGTCACGACCGATGCCGGGCGTCTGTCGATTCCACGGACGTCGCTGAAGTCGATGCAGTTCGGCGTCCAACAGCGCCGCATCATCTACAGCGGCCCGCGAAGCGAGAACGATTGGGCCTTCGACAAGGGAACTCCCGGCTGGCGGTTTGAAAAAGACGCACTCGCCACGAATGTTCCCGCCAGGATTTCAAAAAATTTCGAGCTTCCCGCCAGATTCATCCTCAAGTTCACCCTGAAGTGGCAGGCGAATCCCGTTTTCAAGATTGATTTCGCGGACCCTCTCGCGCCGGAAGCCCGGGCCGCGGACCGCTATTACCTGCAATTCAACAGCTCCGGCCTCGAAATCAAACGGGAATCCAGCGTGGGCAAGCGTTATCATTCGGTGATCATTCTACAGCGCACGCCGGACGAATTCGCCGCCAACCAGCTCGATGTGGAAATCCGCGTGGATCGCAAAACCTCGCGGCTCCATCTGTTTCTCAATGGCGAGCCCGAAGGCGCCGGAGTGGATCCCGTCGGCAAGGCTCCGTTAGGAAACGGCATCACCCTCACCAGCCAATCGCCCGCCGGGTTCACTCAGGAAATCCGGGGCATCGAGATCAGCGAACTCGACAATGCGCGGGTCCGTCATCGCTCCGAAGATCGCGGAGATCCCAAAACGGACAGCCTGATCAGCCGCGATGAAGACCGCTGGGGCGGACGCCTGACAAGCATTCGGCAGGGACCGGAAGGAGCGGTTCTCTCGTTCAAGAGCGATTTCCAGGAGACCCCGCTGGAACTTGCGGAAGCGGACGTTTCCACCATTTTCTTCGCCACGCCCGCCCCCGCGGCGGCTCCCGGCCGGATCCATCCGTTCGCCCTCCGCCTGCGGGGCGGCGGGATGCTCCGCGTCTCCGCCTGCACCTTCTCGGAAGCCGGCGTCACCGCGACCCATCCGCTGTTAGGCGCGTTGAAAATCAACCGCGCCGGAATCTCCGCCCTGGAGCGGACGGATGCCGCCGCCACCTCGAAACCCGCCGCAAAACCTGAAGAATGAAACGCTCCCTGGCATTCGCATTCCATGCCGCCCTCACGCTGGCTGCCGCTGCGGACGAGGTGAAATCGACCGTGCGCTTTTCCAACAACGACCGCCTCACCGGCTCGGTCGCGGCGCTCACTCCCGAGCGGTTGCTTTGGAACTCGCCGATTCTGGAAAAACCCGTGCCGTTCCTCCTCAAAAATGTCGTCGATCTGACGATGCCCGCCGAACAACCCGCAATCGACGCCCGGCACGAGGCCGCGATCAGCCTGACCAATGGCGATCTGATCCGCGGCCAACTCGTCTCCGTGAGCGATGAAATCGTGGAGCTGGACACCTGGTTCGCCGGGCGCATGAAATTCAACCGCCTGATGATCGCCGACATCCGGATCCGCGAGCGCCAGAACTTTCTCTATCGGGGACCCGCCGGGCTCGACGGCTGGCAGCAATCCGGAAGCAAACCGGCCTGGACCTATCAGAATTCCGCCTTCCGTTCGGCCGGCGCGGGAGGCATCTCGCGCCATGTGAACCTGCCGGACGAGTGCTTCATCGCCTTCGACGCCTCATGGCGGGGCTCGCTCGGACTCCGGCTGGTCTTCTTCTCGGACGATCTGGCAAGCAACCAGCCGAAAAGCGGCTATGAAGTCAATTTCCAGCAGCGCGGCGTGTATTTCCGCAGTTGCAGGCAACAACGGTTTCTCGGGCAGACACAGAACGCCCTGTCACTTCAGGAAAACGAAAAAGCCCGCATCGAAATCCGCGCCAGCCTGAAATCAGGCAAGGTCTGCCTGTTTGTCGATGGCGAGATCATCGAAGTCTGGACGGATCCCGACGTCGCCCGCGGCGAGATCGGACGCGGCATTCACTTCATCGCCACGAATTCGTCAGCTCCGCTGCAAATCTCGCGCATCGAGATTGGCGAGTGGGACGGCGAGCTGGACCAGCTTCCCAATCCCCGTGTCCCGGGCGGCATGCCGCCACCCGGCATGCTCGGCGGGCAGGATATGGAGGATGAGCCGGCCGCCGCCGCACCGGAGGAAAAACCCGGCACCGGGCGCATGGAGCTGCGCAATGGCGACAACATCGCCGGCCAGGTGGTCTCGATCGACGACGGCATCATCACCGTGAAAACCCCCTTCCGCGATGTGAGGCTGCCGATCGAAGCACTCCGCTCCCTCGCCCTGAAACCGGTCGATGCCGAGCGCTGCAAGCGCGAGAAAGGCGATGTCAGGGCATGGCTTCCCGACGGCTCGTCACTCGTCTTCCGCCTCGAATCGACGGACGCCGGAACCCTAACAGGAACCAGCCAGAACTTCGGCACCGCCAGTTTCAAATCCGCCGCCTTCAGCCGGATCGAGTTCAATATTTACGATTCCGGCTTCGAAGGCATGCGCGCCGGCAGCGGCTGGTGAACGCTCGGAGTGATAGGACTTGAGAAATTCATTCACCTTCGAGGTTGGCGCGGGACGTTTCGTGATTTAATAATAGAGAGTCATGGAATTGCCGCGAGTGGATGGATGGAAGCCGGGAAAACTGATCGGCCAAGGCGGTTGCGGGCGTGTTTACCAGGTGGAGGCCGGCGGCGGAGCGGAATGTGTGATCAAGATTTTCGACGAGGCGGCGATCTCGCGGCCCTTGCTGGAGAAAATGACGCGGCGGCTGAAAACCGGCGGCTGGCCGGCCGGAGTGATGAAGGTGATTTTCTGCGACTTCGATGCCGTGCCGCCCTACTGGGTCATGCCGCTGGTGGCGGAGGACGGGGGCGCGGACCCCGTCGCGCACAACCTGCAGAACCGGTTCGGCGAATATCCGGGGCCCGACTCGTGGCGCGTGGTCGGCTCCCTCGCCCGGGCGCTCGCCGGGATGCACGGGCGGCAGGTGGCGCATGGCAACCTCAAACCGGGAAACGTGTTTTTCTCCAACGACGGGGAGGTTCTGTTAAGTGATTGGGCGCTGGGCAACATGCCGGGCGTGAAGCATGTCGCCTTCACCGATGCCGAACTCTATCAGCCTCCCGAACAGCTCAGGGATCCCAACGGTTATCCGGAGGATGCGGGCTATCGCCGGGATGTTTTCGCATTCGGCGTGCTGGCTTACCGGATCCTCACCGGGCGTTTTCCGCGATGCCACGGGACTTTCTCCCTGGTCGCCCCGGCACCCGGCGAGACACGCAAGGAAGGGATCAGGGCGGACCTGCCGAAAGTGGCGAGAAACCTCGAAACCCAGCCGGAGGTGACCTGGCCGCATGAAGCCGGAAATCCGCGGGAGTCGGACTTGCGCGGGTGGATCGACCGCTGTTTGCTGCTCGATCCCGCGAAACGGCCGTTTTCCATGATCGAGGTGGCGGCGGGGTTTGACGCTCTGGAAACGCGGGAGGCGCTGGATGCCGAACGGGAAGGATTGTTAGACAAACGGCGCGGCGCGGAACGGCGGGCATGGAAGAGCTGGGTTTTCGCGGGAATCGCCACTGCCGCCGCCGTGATGCTCGCCGCGCTTTGGCAGCAGGCGGATTCGCAGCTTGCGATCCAACGCCGTGCGCGGAATGAGGACTCGCGGATTCACCGATCCGCAGAGAATGCCGCCCTGACCGCCAAAGCGGATGCGGAAGCACGAATGACCGCGACACGGCAGGCGCTCAACGATGAGCGGGAACTTTCCATGGCGCGTCTGGAGGCGTCGCGCCGGGTTGGCGACCGCTTGTTTTTCTGGGCGATGGAAAAAGACCATCGCCGGTTGCCGCCGCTCGATGGCCGGGAGCAGCGCTTGAAACGGCTGGAACGC
>CAYXZE010000135.1:0-6738 GCA_964469395.1 uncultured Luteolibacter sp. | reverse complement strand
GGATTCCGGCCGAAGCGTGAAAAATAACGCGGCGATGAGCGCCAGGAGAGTCGCCGGGATCAGATAGCGGGTCATCGTGCTTGAGGCTAACCGAGGGGGCGGCGGGTTGGAAATGGAATTCACGGCCTATCCGTTTCAGGCGCGGTTCCGGGATTGCGCTTTTCTCCGGATGCTGCGAATTTTCTCCCGTGATTCGATTGCATGTCTCCCATTTCCGCAGGCTTGCCGTCTGCATGGCTGCGCTGGTCCTGGGTGCCTGCGCGCCGCAATACACGCTCGTCAGCCACCAGAACGGGGCGGTGAGCGCCAAGGGCGAACTGTTCGGCTACCGCAAGTGGATTTCCAAAGGGGTGGAGCCGGACGTGGTTGTCATCGGGATTCACGGATTTTGCGGCGCCTCCATCGACTACGCGAACCTCGGCAACCATTTCCTCCAATACCAACCGAAAACCGCGCTCTACGCCTACGAACTGCGCGGCCAGGGCAGCGACCCGATCCGCGAGCGCCGCGGCGACATCGGCGATCCAAAGGACTGGTATCGCGATCTGTTCGCGTTCACCCAACTCGTGCAGGAACAGCACCCGGACGCGAAAATCGTCTGGTTCGGCGAGAGCCTGGGCGCACTCATCGCCTCGCACGCCTGGCGGGAGTCTCCGGTGAATGATCCTCCTTGCGACGGGCTGATCCTGTCCTCGCCGATCGTCCGCTTCCGCGACGACATTCCCGCGTGGACGCCCGGCCTGGTGCAAATCGCGGCGACCACCCTGCCGCTGGCCCGGATTTCCCTCGACATGCTCACCGGCGGCGAGGATGTGCAAATGACGCAAACCTCGCACCACGGCGAGCAGGTGAAAACGAACTCCTACAACATCGAAAAACACACCCTGCGCCTCATCGGCACGCTCGGCCGCCACATCGACAACATGAACGACTGCGCGACCCATTTCCGCTCGCCGATCCTCGTCCTGCATGGCGGAAAAGATTATTTCAACAACGATTCGGACGTCCGCGGCTTCGTCGCCCGGATTCCGGCGGGCGTGTCGAAAACCTATCACGACTACCCGCAGGCCTACCATTTGCTGATGTATGATGAGAAGAAAGAGGTCATTTTCAAGGACATCGAGAAGTGGGTGGGCCAGCTCCGGAAAGGCCGCCTGAAGAAACTTTAGAGCAAATAAGTCAGGATTCGTCTTGACGGGTCGGTTCTCGCGGCCATTCTCCGCGTCCCGCAACACCACCAATTTTCATCATGGCACGCATTTGCAGTATTCGAGGAACCCGCGTCCGCTCCGGCGGCAAAATCCACCGTTCAGGTTTGGCCAAGAAAAAGGGCGGTATCGGTCGTCACGTCACCAAGGTGGTGAAGCGCACGATTTCCCCGAACCTTCAAACCAAGCGCATCTGGGTTCCCGAGCTCAGCAAGTTCGTCCGTCTCAAGCTGAGCTGCCGCGCACTGAAGACCATCAACAAGAATGGCGCTTTCGCGACGCTCAAGAAGGCCGGAATCCTCTGATTTCCCCTTTCGGATTTTAAATTTTCAAAACGGCCCGGTGGAGACACCGGGCCTTTTTTGTCTGGGGAGAAGGACACTCCTGTCCACTTGCCGATGCGAGGCGAAAGCGGCAGCGCGAAGCTCTTCTCTTGCTCTTCCCATCGGCAGACGGGCCGGAGTCCCACTCGCGGCGACCGGTGATCGCCGCCACATGCTGCTAGCAAAGCCTGACCATGTCCTTGATGAACTGCCACCACAGGAAGACGAGGCCGCGTTTTGAATACTGAAAATGCCCGTCGCCAGTGAGCTTGATGAGGCCGGCGGCCAGATTGTGATCCACCTGGAGACGCATTTCCCGCTCGATGGAATCTTCGATTTCCTCGGGATCGGGCATCCGCAGGCGGTCGGCGGGGATGTTCACGCGGGCGAGGTATTTTTTATGATCCTCCAGAATGTGATGGAAGCAGTTCCGCTCGCACGGCACATGGTTCCAACGCACGTTCGGCGGACATCGGAGCGTCGGGGCGAAGGGGAAATTCGTGGTGCGCCAGATTTTCCCGTCCGCATCGTGGGAGGTGATGGAGATGAAGGCGAAGGCCACGTTGCTCTGCTCGCACAGGCAAACGGCGGCGACCGCGCGTTCCTCCGGGTGCCAGAAGAGCCGGAAAAACTGCTGCATCCCGGCCCATTCCCAGCCGCAATCCGAAACGTGCTCGAAGCCCGCTTCCTCCATGGCGGTGGCGGCCTCGGTGGCGTTCGGGAAAAATGACGGATTGGGAATCTGCCGGTGATGGAGGCGGTTGTCGAGCGGCAGGCGCATCAGCCGGATGCGGGTGAGCAGCTCGATCCACGGCAGGAAAAACCACATCGACGCACCCACCAGACCACCCGCCACACAGTCCGTCACGAAATAGAGCAGGCAGAAACTCGCGGCGATGAACGTGAGCGCGCCGAGCTTGCGCATGCAGTTCATGCGCGCCGAGCGCAGCGCCAAGGCGAGCACGACCAGGCCGATGACAATCAGGGTTTCACGCATGGGGATCGGGTGGAGGGAAAAATGTCGCCAAGAGACTTGTTACGGGTTCCATGGATGGGGAAGCCACGCAAGAGCTTGTTTTCAAAGCGCTTTCGGTTTTTTCATCCCCAGGATTGCGCCAGAAGTTCCCGCAACCGGGCCGGCTCGACGGCGGAAGTTTTCGCAACGAAGCCGCGCGCATGGGCGAAGTGGACATCCTCGCAATCCTCGATCCGCGTGAAATCCAGCCCCGCGTGATCATTGTGCCGGGACATCCCGAAGCCCGCGCCGCGCCGGTCCGGATAGACCAACCCGGCGACTTCACTGGCATCCGGATGCCCCTCGATGAACCTCGCCAGACCGGACGACGGCTCGTCCGCCAACGGCTCGGTGCGCGGCATGTAGAGCACTTTGAAGGAACCTTTCGGCGTCTGGATTTCCCAAAACTCGCCGACCTCGCCGATGTGATCGAGCCGCGCGCGGAGGCTTTTCAAATACTCCAGCAAGTCCTCGCCGATCCAGCGCATCACTTCCCACAACGGCTCGCCCGGCTGCAATTCCGTGGCTTTCGCGAAGCGGCGGAGCAGCGTGGTATCGATCGGCGAGTTCAGTTTGAACAACGTTTCCCGCGCCACGCCCAGCCAGCGGGCGGTCTCGACCGGCCCGCGCGTATCGAACCATTCCGCCGGTTCCAGCCAATCGCAAAACCGCCGCGCGTCCTCGTAAACGCCGAGGTGTTGCAGCACGAGGCTCAACGCGCACAACGGCGGATGATCTTTGGGAAATTGATGATGATCGAAATTTCCCCGCTCCGGCGTGTGCTCGTGGCCCACATCGACCACCGCGGTGGCGAGATCCGCGAGATCCTCCGGGGTCGGCTCCCGGCGGAGAATCGTCACCGGGTTTTCAACAAGCAGAAGGCAACAGGCGAGAAACTCGTCCTTATGCGAACCTCCGGGATGGGTCAGGATGCGGGAAAATGTCATGCGGGATGGATGGAGAGGGCGGCAACATACGGACTAAATGCGGGTTGGAAAGTGTTTTGGTTCCGAAACATACGGGCCATTTCCGCTTGAGACCGCGTGCCGTTCCTGTGAAAGTCACAGCCCACCGGAATGTCCAGCACCTCCCATTCACGAATGATTCTCTCCACCGCCAAACGGCAGTTCACACGGGATGTCGCAGCGGTCAAACACGGGCACCGCCACTTCGGCCAGAGCAGTCCGCTCGAAATTTCCCGCAAATCCCCATGAACACTCAGGCTAAAAAAATCAGGGTTCTGGTCGTGGACGACTCCACGGTCTGCCGCCAGTTGGTCTCATGGATCCTGGGTTCAGATCCCGCCATCGAAGTCATCGGCCACGCGACCAACGGCACCGAAAGCATCGCCATGATCCGCGAGCTGAATCCCGATGTCGTGACCATGGACATCAACATGCCCGGCATGGATGGCTACGAGGCGACGCGGCGCATCATGGAAACGCAACCGCTGCCGGTCATCGTCGTCAGCGTCAGCTTCGTCGCCAGTGATGTCGCCCAAATCTTCCGCGCCCTCGAAGTTGGCGCGGTGGCCGCGGTCGAAAAACCTCCCGGGCCGGAAAGTCCCGCGCATGCGGCCCTCGCGCAAACTCTCATCGACACCGTGAAAGCCATGTCCGAGGTCCGCGTGGCGCGGCGCGTGCTCCGCGTCCTCCCCGAAGCCCCGGCCCCAAAAACCACGCCCCTCCCGCGCCCTCCCGACGAGATCCGGCTCCTCGCCATCGGCGCATCCACCGGCGGGCCGCCCGCATTATACGACATCCTCGCGGGACTGCCGCAACCATGCCCGGTCCCCATCCTCATCGTGCAACACATCAGCGCCGGATTCGCCCACGGACTCGCCGAATGGCTGGGAACCACCGGCATTCCCGTACACATCGCCCAGCATGGCGTCATCGTCCAGCCGGGCATCGCCTACCTCGCGCCCGACGGCCAGCAAATGAGCATCGGCAGCGACCACCGCATCGCCTGCACCACCGATCCGCCGGAGAACGGTTTGTGCCCGTCGATTTCCTTCCTGTTCCGCTCGATCGCCCGCCATTTCGGCCCGCATGCCGCCGGCGTGCTGCTAACGGGAATCGGGACCGATGGAGCCGGATCCCTCAAACTCATGCGGGATGCGGGTGCCGTCACCTTCGCCCAGGACAAGCAAAGCTCCACCGTCCACGGCATGCCCGGCGAAGCCATCCGGCTCGGAGCCGCCACCCACATCGCCAACCCGCAGGACATCGCCGCCCTCCTGCACCCGCTCCTCACCCGCAAGTCCGAACGATGACCACCCATCACGCCCCGCAAACATTCTTGCAAGGACCCGTGCATCCATCCAACATCCAGAATGACATGAACGCCGCCGGAGAATTTTCCCCCGAAGGAGTCGAAATCATCATTGCCGAGGACAGCCCCACGCAACGGATGATGCTCCGGCACGTTCTGGAAAAACATGGATATGTCGTGATCTCGGCCGCCAGCAATGGCCGGGAAGCCCTGGATGCACTCGCCACCCGGACTCCCGCGCTGGTGATCACCGACATCGTGATGCCCGAGATGGACGGCTACGAACTTTGCCGGCGGATCAAGAAAGACCCGGTGCTCAAGGAAATCCCGGTCATCCTGCTCACCGCCCTGTCCGATCCCGTGGACATCCTGAACGGGCTCGAATGCGGCGCGGACAACTTCATCGTCAAACCCTACGACGAACAACTCCTCTTTTCGCGCATCCAGTTCGTGCTGGAAAATTTCGCCCTGCGCCGCCAATCGAACGGAAAACAGCCGCTGGAAATTTTCTTCGCCGGTCACAAATATCGTCTGACCTCGGAAATCAGCCACTCCATCGACCTGCTCCTCTCGACCTATGAAACGGCGGTGCAGAAAAATCTCGCGCTCAACCGCTCGAAGGAGCTGCTGGAGGAACAGGCGGCGCAACTCCGCGAGAAAAACGCCGAGATGTCCGACGAACTGGAAATGGCGCGCGAACTCCAGATCGCCTTCCTGCCCCGCCACGCCCCCGTCTTCCCCGCAAACGTCCCGCCCGACCGCAGCGCGCTGCGCTTCTGCCACCGCTATTGCGCCAGCCAGGAACTCGGCGGCGACTTCTACGATCTCCTGCCATTATCGGACACGCAGGTCGGCGTGCTGATTTGCGACGTGATGGGCCACGGCATCCGCGCCGCGCTGGTCACCGCCATCGTGCGCGGCCTCGTGGAAAAACAGCGCGAGGAATCGATGGATCCGGGCGGATTCATGACCCAGCTCAATCTCAGCCTGTGTTCCATTTTAAGCCAGACCACCACGCAGCTTTTCGCCACCGCCCTCTACGCGGTGATCGACACCCAAAGCGGCACCATCCGCTGGAGCAATGCCGGACACCCGGCGCCGATCCACGTGCAGCGGGCCGCAATCACGGCCAGCCGCCTCCAAATCCCCGGCGAAAGACCGGGGCCCGCGCTCGGATTCGTGAATGAGTTCACCTACACCACCCACGAACTCCCGCTTGCGGAGGAAGATCTGATCATCTTCTTCACCGACGGCCTTTACGAACTCACCAACCGGAACGACACCCTCTACGAACAGGAACAACTCACCGAAGCCGTCATCCGCCGCGCGTCCCTGCCGACGCCCCAACTGTTCGACGAACTGATCGACGAGCTGCTGCGTTTCTCCAACACCGGCACGTTCGCCGACGACATGTGCATCGTCGGCGTGGATGTCGCGCGGTTGCAGGCTCCGGTGGAGGTTTGAGTTCATGGTCGGATAGAGTAGATGATGATGAGACAGAAGAGATCCGGGGAATTTCACGCCAGCCATGCAAATGACCCCGGATTTCTGGTGCGGACGCGCTGCTGTCCATGCTGCGTTCCAGCTTTTCGGATCGGACGTTGATATGTATGCCGGATTCCTCCCAGTTTACATCACCACCCTGCTTGAAGGCTTCATCCTCTCGTTCATCCTGCTGACGATCTCCTTTTTCGCGGTGATTTTCCTCCAGTCTCGGGACCGGAGACGACTGTTTTCAGACCCCGATTTTTGCAGACTGGCTGAATGAAGAGCGGGGTTTGACCGCCACGCCGGAAATATTTCCCCCCAATCGCGCCTTGCCATCCCGGAAAAAACCGTGCATAGCCCCGCCCCCTTCTCACGGAGGCCGTTCACTTATCCAATCGTTCCCATGTCTCTGAAAATTCGAAATCTCGCC
>CAYXZE010000134.1:0-6745 GCA_964469395.1 uncultured Luteolibacter sp. | reverse complement strand
ACCACCTGGAACATGATGATCCCGGAAATGGCCGAGCCGACCTTGGCCTGGTCCGAGCTGATGGTGATTTTCTCTTCGATTTCCGCCCTTTCGCTCTGCCGCGTGTCGGAAAACCGCCGGATGTTGCCGGACGCCTTGTCAGAGAAAATCGTGACGAGGATCGGAAAGCACAGGATGATCGCCAGTTGCAGGAAGACCTGGCCGCGGTCGCGGAAAAAGATCCGCCAGCGGCGCGAAAGCAGGGTCGCGAACTGGCTGAAAAACCCGGGCTGCCGCACACCGTCCTCTTCCTCCTCTTCCCCCTCCGCCGGGACATGGAGACCGCCGCTCGAAATCAACAGGCCGCGGTTCTTGTCCATCATTTTCTGATAGGACTCGCGGTGCTTTTGCCACGACGCGTGCCAGCGCTCGGACGGCTGGGTGGCCAGGCGCGGATAGACCTCCTCCGTATCGCTCACGGAAAAATAGTGGGTCAACTGCTCCGGCGGTCCGTGAAACGCGACACGGCCCTCATGCAGAACCAGAATCGAATCATACAACTCCAAATGCGCCAGCGAGTGCGTCACCGACAGGACGATCCGCCCGTCCTTGCGCGACAAATCGTGCAGCAGGCGGACGATTTCCCGCTCCGAGCGCGGATCCAGACCGGACGTGACCTCGTCGCAGAGCAGCAGCTTGGGATCGGAAACCAGCTCCATCGCCAGCCCGAGCCGGCGCTTCTGGCCGCCGGAAAGCACCTTCACCTGCCGGTCGCTGATCGGGCCCAGCCCGGTTTCCTCCAGCACCTTGTCGATCCGGTGGTCCAGCTCCTCCGTATTGCGGCAGCGGACGCGCAGACGGGTGGCGGCCTCCACCGACTCGTCCACCGTCAGCGGATCGTAAGCGATGGAAAACTGCGGCACGTAGCCGATTTCCGAAGGCGAGAAATCCCCCTCCTTCGACAAATCCCGCGCATCCCAGAACAACGCGCCGTCCGACTCCGGGTTGAGGCCCGCGATGGTTTTCAGCAGCGTCGTCTTGCCGCAACCCGAAGGCCCGACGATCGCCATGAAATGACCTTTCGGCACCTGGATGGAAACACGATCCACCAGCGGGACATCCTCGCCGTCTTTACGGATGGTAAAACTGACTTCTTTGAGCTCTAGCACGGAATAAAATGATGGTGAACAATAGTAAACGCCGGAAGCGCGGACGGTTTATCGTTTAGCGGGAAATAAAGTTTCGCTCAATCGAGCGGCACGATGCGGAGTTTGCCCGCTTTGGGTTGGAGGGAGGAGGCCAAGGTCGGGGCCGGCGTGCCGGCGGTGGCGGATTCCGGCGGAGTGGAGTCGCCGCCATTGCCGCTGTCTCCGTCGTTATCCAGAGCGTTCCGCAAGGCTCCCTCCACCAGCTGGCCGCAATGGATTTTCATCGGCGGCAGAGGACCGAGCCCGCCGGTGAGTTCCTGCGCGGTGAGGTGTTTCGCCTCGTCGGCGGTTTTCCCGCGGAGCAGCTCGGTGGCCATCGAGGCCACCGCGATCGCGGTCTGGCAGCCAAACGCCTGGAACGACGCGCGGTCGATCACCCGCTTGCCATCCTTTTCCGTAAATTTCAGCCACATCCGCAGCATGTCGCCACACTCGGGAGAGCCCACCGTGCCGACGGCATCGGCATCGGCGAGTTCGCCTTGATTGAGCGGATTGGCGAGCGCCTCCCGCACTTTGGTTTCAAATGAGCTCATGTCGTTGGCGGACCTTCTGCATTGGCGGGTGGCTTTGCAAGCCGCGACCGGAAACCGTCATTTCGCCGTAAACTGCCGGCCCTTGCCGTTTTCCCAGGCGGTGCGGACGCTGCTGTGAAGCGAGGTCAGCTCGGCCTCGCTGAGCACGCGGTATTCGATGGATTTCGCGTGGGTGGTGTCCGGGTATTTCTTCACCACCATGTTCTGCGCGCTGGTCCCGGCGCGACCGGCGGCCGTCTCCACCAATTCGCGCCCGCGGTTGGCGAGCCCGGTCACGGCGTTGCCCGCCACCGCATCGGTGATGGGCGAGATGAAATAAAAACGCGCCAACCCCTGCCCCACCGTATCGATCGTCACTTCATCGACGATCAGCGCGCCATCGAGCAGATATTTGTGCCGGCTGACCGAGACGATCCGGTCCAGCGCCACCATGAAATGACCGCCGCTGAGTCTCGCCTGCCAAAACCGGTTCGGCCCGGGAGAGTCCCCCGCCTTCGGCTTCTCGGCGGCAGGGTCCTCGGGCGGGGCTTCATTCTGGGCGCACAAGGGAATCCAGCAAGTGAGCAAACCGGCGAGCAATAGCAAAAAAGGTTTTCTGAACATGTCGGGGAAAGTGGCAGCTCAAGCCGGGCTTGGAAAGATTTTCCGCCACGGAACCGCCCGCGCCGGAGTGTGACGGCAAACGATGGACAGCGGCTCGGCAAGGCGGCGGGCATTCCTGTTCGCCCGGAGTTCACGATTAGCGCAATGCCATCGGCGCAACGAACTTCGGAAAGCGGAAAATGCTTTGCCTCAGGGAGCGGCGGAATCCGTCCGCCGTGCCCATGGAAAGCCAATGAGTCGAGCAAGGCGCTTTTGATTGGCTTCCCATGGACGGGGCGATCGGATATCGCCCCTCCTTGTTTTTCAACCTCTCCACCCGGTTCTCACCGTTTGCAAGATCCTCAATCCTTAACCGCATGCGCTGTTGTGCGCTCTTCACGAAGACAAGCTGAAGCTTGAACTCCGGCCTTCGTCTCCACGTCCCCATGCCACACCCGGAGCGCCACCGCTCCCGGCGCAGGGCTTGTGGCCGAAGTCAATGGCTGGTTGTTCTTCGCAAGACTCTTTCATTCTCTATTCCAAGCCGGTTTATCCCGGCGCTTTCACTGATCCATTCTTCTTAATCCGAGAGCTCTGCCCCATTCATTGGTTAGCGCGTGGAATCATTGGTTTTTCCTCAACTTTCCCCGAAACGGAAACATGCTTATTCATTTCGTCAATCAAACCATTCGGAATTCCTTGTTTGGAAAAATACTGAAAATCAGTCTTTTGGAATATCAATGACTCAACACTGAACCCTTTGGCGACTCTGTATCTATTTCCTCCCACTTCTCTAAAAATCAAAATCCAATGACCTTTATCTAAATCAACAGCAAAGAAATCCCCCTCCTTGAAAAAGCTTTCATCATCAGGATTCAGGCCCCCCTCTCCATGGAGAGAACTCACCTGGGCTTCGGACAAGCTCACAGCGGTAATGATCTTCGATTTCGAAAAATAGCGCAATATAACATCATCGAGAATTTTTACAGATGGAATAATGACCGCCTCTTTTGAGATAGTAGTCAAATTACTACGCACGCTCAACAAATCCGATTTGGTTTCACCTCCCTCGGCCGCGACAATGAAGAAACTGAAAACCAGCACGCAAGACGCCTTTATGATTTTCACAAATGGGGTCAGTCCTATCGGATTAACATGCATGAAGCCCACAGGATCACTCCCTAATGAATATGAGTTCGGCCAGATCACTCCGCTTCATTATCAGGTTTTTGTCGGCGCACCCAGCGAAAAGCATCCGGCTCACCGAGCAGGGGTATCCCATGACCAACCGGGATGCGATCCATTCGTTGCTCACGCGGGTCCTCTCGCGCAACAGGCCCGCCAACAGGACTTTCCGCCTTCGTCACTTTCGGGCAGCGCGCCCAACCCGGTTCCGCCTCCCGCCAGCCGTGACTGACACAGACCTAACCAAGGCGAAAGACAAAGCCATTGCGATCATCGTCGGTCTCGAAAACCGTCTTGCCGCCCCCTCGCGCCATCACATGGTAAACCGCTCCGGGATATTGGAATCTCAAAGGCCGCGTCATGCCCCATCCTCATCCTGCCGGAGCCGTCGAAGCGATGCAGGTTCAATGTGAATCCGCGAGGACCGACCCCATGGATTCAAAATTGGACCTCAGGGGATGAGCGTTCTTCTATCAGGTCCTGTGCCTCGCAACTAGCGGAAAACCAGCGTTTTCAGGACACTCGCTCCGCGTGCTTGGTGATCCCAAGGTCCACTGCCGATTGCACCAGAAGCTGGATAGTCGGGAGGCATCCTTTGAAAACAAGCTTGCCGAGAGTTTCAGCACCATGCTGTTCGAACAGGCCGCTGATCAACGCATTTACGAACGAACTGTTCGCGCTGCGGATTCCGGTGAAATCGAGAACCACTTGGTCACAGATCGCTAAATAGGGATCGATTTTTGAGACACGGTAACGATACGCTTCGGATCCGTCGCTGAGGCGAGGACCAAAATCGTCACGCAAGTGAAGTTCGTGTGTCATGGCTGGAAAGTAGCAAAATTGCTTGATGCGCGCAAGGGCATCTCTAATTCCTTGGCTTTGTGTAACTTGTCGCAGAAATCGGAAGCGGCGGATCGGAGGAATGTGATCGCGATCAAAGTTCCCGGGAAAACAATTCCCGACGGCAGGGACTCTTTTCTCATCGTAAAATTGTTGCTGCGGATCACCGTTCCGGCTCCGCTCGCGATCAGCATGTGTCCACCCATAAGACTGACGATCCGGGAACTCAAAGTAAGGCCGACTCCTTCATTGGATGGTTGGCCCTTGCTGGTAACACGGGCGACCATCGCTTGCTCGATGATGTCCTGATCCGGAAGGTCCCGAGTCCACGCCAATCGCCTTCTTTCAATTTGATTCAGAAACATTAATTTGGTTAACGATTTTTTCCTTACGGAATATGGATACCCATTTCTTCTCCCTCTCTTCCAGAACCGCCGAATCAACACTTTCGGTTCTATAACTTAGGTTGTCACCAAAAACCAGTCGCAGTCCTTCTGAACCAGAATCCAGATGATCAAGACTCTTCGGTAACATTCCATATTCTTGATAGTAAGATTGAATCAAAAAAGTGATTGATCTAGCATGGCGTAATCTGTTCTCATGAGATTCCTTCAACCTTTTATTGGTGGAAACAGTTGCAAAACTGGCTATCACCAAAAAGAATGTGACAATCACAAAAGTCTTGTTTGATCTGGGCATGTCAATAAACATAAAATTTTATGTTTGTTTATTAGATTGAATCAGAGTTTTCAATACCAAATATAATTTTCCCGTTTTGTAATTCAAAGGATTTTTCGGAGATGAACTTGAATCTGACGTAAAGCTTTTCAGGGCAGATCCCTCTGTTACCTCTCAAAAAGCCCACTCCCCTGCTGTACTTCATCAGGTCTCCAATTGGCCCCTTGAACACAAGAACCTCTTCACCTTGAGGAAGGTCAAAGACCGTTGACTGATAAGATGGCTGATGTGATTCAGCTCCACTTCGCTTTGATGTAGCGGCTGCACGAATGGATTCACTTCCGACATTTTTCAGATATACAAATATCTCGTATTTTGAAATTTCCAGCTTTTCAGCATCGTTCACTCCGGGCATTCGCATCGTCAACTTCCATGATGTGGGCCTGTTTTTTGCTGTCGCCTCCAAAACAATTGGTTTCTCTCGATCCATCATCGAGACCCTGACGATATTGTTAGACGTTGTGTATGCACACCCAGATATTGTCATAGCCGCAAGTAAAATAGTGTTTTTTAAAAAATTCATGAGCGAGGTATGGGGGTTAATCCCGGCACAAATGGGGTCAGTCCTCTCGGATTAACATGCATGAAGCCCACAGGATCACTCCCTAATGAATATGAGTTCGGCCAGATCACTCCGCTTCATTATCAGGTTTTTGTCGGCGCACCCAGCGAAAAGCATCCGGCTCACCGAGCAGGGGTATCCCATGACCAACCGGGATGCGATCCATTCGTTGCTCACGCGGGTCCTCTCGCGCAACAGGCCCGCCAACAGGACTTTCCGCCTTCGTCACTTTCGGGCAGCGCGCCCAACCCGGTTCCGCCTCCCGCCAGCCGTGACTGACACAGACCTAACCAAGGCGAAAGACAAAGCCATTGCGATCATCGTCGGTCTCGAAAACCGTCTTGCCGCCGTGCCCATGGGAAAGCCAATGAGACTAGCAAGGTGCTTTTCATCGGCACCCCATGGACGGGGGATCCGGACATCAGCCCCCCCTAACAAAAAAGCCCCGGCTCGCTTGGGCGGGCCGGGGCTTTCGTGAATGCTAATGTCCGGGTGTCGGGATTACGCGGTGGCGGCGTCCTCGTCGTCTTCGAAGGTTTCCTTCGGCACGACGATCGGCTCCGGCTCCTCGACGGTGAATTCGAACTCCGCCTCGCGGTGGTGATAGAATCCGGTGCCGGCGGGGATCAGGTGACCCATGATGACGTTTTCCTTGAATCCGCTGAGGTAATCGACGCGACCGAGGGTCGCGGCTTCGGTGAGGACCCGGGTGGTGTCCTGGAAGGAAGCGGCGGAGATGAACGAGTCGGTCTCCAGCGAGGCCTTGGTGATGCCGAGGAGGACCGGCTCGCCTTCGGCGGGCTTGCCACCGTTGGCGACGATTTCGGCGTTGATGCGCTTGAAGTTCGAGCGGTCCACCTGGTCACCCCAGAGGTATTGATCGGCGTCGCCCGGTTCGGTGATTTTCACCTTGCGGAGCATTTGACGGACGATGACCTCGATGTGCTTGTCGTTGATTTCCACGCCTTGGACGCGGTAAACGGATTGGACTTCGTTGACCAGGTGCTCTTGGAGCTCCTGGGCTCCGCAGGCTTCGAGCAGATCTTCCGGCGACACGGGGCCTTCGGTGATTTGATCGCCGCGCTTGACGATGTCGCCCTCGGTGACGACGACGTGCT
>CAYXZE010000133.1:0-6814 GCA_964469395.1 uncultured Luteolibacter sp. | reverse complement strand
ATTACAAACGCGACCTGCTGAAGCCCGAGCGCGTGGCCGAGATCGAATCCCGCCGGGATGATCTGTTAGCGGCGATCAAGTCCAAGGATCAGGCGCGGGTGACAGAAGCCTCGAAACAAATCCGCGCGGTCTGTGAGAACTCCCTGCCGAAGGAGGAACCGCTCGGCTGGCTGGAGGAAAACGTGGAGGTCATGTTCGTGGCCATCGTCATCGCGCTGGGTCTGCGCGCATATTATCTGCAGCCGTTCCGGATTCCGACCGGATCGATGCAGCCGACATTGAACGGCATCACCGGCACGCACTTGGAACGCGACCAATGGCCGAATATCGCGCAACGGATGATCGAGAAGGTTCTGCGCGGCAGGACTTATGTGTATGTGGAAAATGACCGGGACCGGTATGTTTCGGACCTCCGGGACACGCAGTTCATGCATTTTTTCAGCCGTTCGGAGTTATATTTCACCGATTCCCGGCCTTCAATGTTCAGTCGTTTGTTGGGGACCGATCCCCTGCGTCTTCCCGCCCCGAATACCCCGTTGAAGGATCTGGGGCTCGAAAACGCCCTGATCCATGCGAGCGGTCACAATAAGATGATCCCCAAAGGCATGGTGATTTGCGAAGGGTTCGTTGACTCGGGAGATTTGGTGCTGGTCGATAAGTTTTCCTATCATTTCCGCAAGCCCGAGCGCGGCGAGGTGTTTGTGTTCAACACCATCGACATCGACGGAATTCAGAAACGCAGTGGTCCGCAGGGTGCCGGCTCACATTATATCAAGCGTCTGGTCGGTGTCCCGGGTGACACGCTTTCCGTGCACTCTCCGAATCTTCTCGTTGATGGTAAAATCGCCCAGGAGCCGGGTATCCAGCGGGTTATCCGTGGCGAGGGGGAATATCACATCAATCCGCACGGCTACGGTTACGCCAAATTGGAAGGTGTCGGCTCCCACGGCAGGAAGCTTCCCCAATACATTTCCAAGGCCGGTGACACGCTCACCCTCTCCGCCACGCCGCGTCCCGGCATGCGGGAGTATGCGGCCTTCGGCGACAACACCGGCAACTCGCTGGATTCCCGTTACTGGGGTTCGGTGAAGGAATTCAACCTGGTTGGTCCGGCGCTGTTTTCGTTGTGGCCGATCACCACCGGGCACTGGGGTTTCATCAAGTGATGCCGTGTCCGTCGCATCGGAAATCACCCGCAAGGCGAAGTCCAATCTGGCCTTCGCCCTGAACATCCTGCCCCGCGAGCGGCGGGAGGACATGGTGGTTTTCTATGCGTTCTGCCGGACGATGGATGATCTGGCGGATGACCCGGGAATCGCCGTCGAGGATCGTGTTAGAGCGCTGGATGCCTGGGAAAAAGGCATCACCGGTGGTTTTGAAGCGCCGGATGAATTCCAGAGCGAGGTGATTTCCCTGCGTGATCGCCGGCGGATTCCGGACGAACTGCTCGTCGCGATCATTGATGGCTGCCGGATGGATTTGCAGCCGCAGAGGTTTGAGACGTGGGAGGATTTGTCCGGCTATATCTGGAAAGTCGCCTGCGCGGTGGGGTTGGTTTCCATCCGGATTTTCGGCTGTCAGGATCCGGCGTCGGAGCGCTATGCGGTGGCCCTGGGGCACGCCCTGCAATTGACAAATATCCTGCGGGATGTGGATGAGGATTTCCTGAACGGCCAGCGGATCTATCTGCCGCTGGAGGATCTGGCGCGATTCGGTTACACGGAGCGGGATCTCGCCGCACGCGTGCGGGACGATCGTTTTCTGGCGCTGATGGCTTGCGAGGCGGACCGGGCGGAGGCTTGTTTCCGGGAGGCCGCCGAGGCGCTGCCCGCCACCGACCGCAAGGCTCTGATGCCGGCGCGGATCATGGCGGAGATCTATCAGCGTCTGCTGGACCGGATGCGCGCCGACCGGTTCCGGGTATTCGAAAAACGCTATCGGATCTCGAAGGCGCGCAAGCTGGCGATTCTTTCCAAGCATCTGATTGCACGATCCTGATGTGTCGCATAGCTTTCCGAAGAATCCATTGCCAAACCCATGCTGAAAATCGCCATTCTCATCGCCGCCGTCGCGGGTCTTTCCTCCTGCATTCCGCCGCAAGCGCCGCCGCCGCACTTCCGGCCGAATCCGCCCTTCGCGCCCGAGACCGTGGATCCCGACCGAACCGAATACGATCCGGCACCCGCGCCGCCACCTCCGCCTACCGCCACCGGCGGCTATCCGACCGCGAACCGCACCACGAATCCGGATCAGGTGCTCAGTCCCTATGAACCCTACAACGTCATCGATGTCGCGGGTTTCAAATCCGGGCAACTCGCGCGCGATCCATCGAACCAGAAGATTTTCCGGGTGCCGTGAGCGGCTGGGCGGGATTACGCGATGACGGGGGGTGGGCTTTTGAAGCTTGCCCGGCATGCGTGGGTTCATTAGATCAGCCGTGAATCCAATTCAATCCCCATGAGAAAACTACTTAAAACCATCATGTTCTGCGCGGTGCTGCTGCCGCTTTCCCAGGTCCAAGCCGCCGGAGCTCCGGGCAAAACTTACGGAGGCTTTGCTTCCGGGAAGAAATTCAAATTCACGGTGAGCGAGGTCATTTCGGCTCAAGCAACGCTGACCGGGGCAAGTAAAAAGGTGCCTGTTCCCAAGGGGATTCCGAAGTTCAAAAAAGGCCAGAAAGTCCAATTCAAGATCGGGAAAAAAGGCCAGCTCACGGGACCGGGCTTCCAGTTGCCATTCAAGTCGGATGGCGGGAGCGCCAATGTTTATGTGACGGTCGTTACCAAGAAGAATCCGAAGGGCAACGTGGGAACCGTTTATAAAGGTCAAACCAAGAAGGGGGCGATCAAGCCGACCGGCGTGGCCTTGAGCTTTTTCAAGACCACCGGCTCCGGGTTTGGCACGAAGATTACAAGTGTGTATTACATTTTCAAATAACTTCGAATCGATCCGAATCATGCAAAGGAGAGCCTCGCGCTCTCCTTTGTCATTTGGCGAAGAGGGTTTCGTAAAACACGCCGGCGGTGAGAACGTTGGCCTTGGGTGAGGGGTGGCTGCCGTCTTCCATGAAGAGTTCCGCGCCCCGGCCCGCGGAAAACTCGCGTTCCCAGGCATCGCCCACGGGCACGACGACCAGGCCGCCGGCTTGGCTGGCGGCGGTGTGATAGCCGGTGCGAAGACGCCGCGTCATGGCGTGGAAATTATCGTGGGAGCGCTTTTTGTCGCCGTCACGGCGGCCCCAGGTTTGGTAGAGGACCGGGATGGAGCCGTGCCTGCGTGCCTCGGTGACGAGCTTTTTCAGCGGCGGAAACATCGTGGCGGCGCGTTTTCTGGGGGGCAGGGCGGGAATCTCGCTGTGCTCTTGGAAGACGATCACGTCCCAGCGGCCTTCGCGGATTTTTTTGAGCGTCGCCGGGTTTTCGGCGTGATCCTCAAGTGACCAGCCACCGTAGGTCGAGTGGCCGATGCGGAGATTTTTCCCGTGGGCGGCGGCGATTTTTTTAAACTCCCCGGGCACGCCGAAGCTGTAGCTGTTACCGACGAAAAGCACGGCGGGTTCCGGCGTGCGGCGAATGCGGAGGGCTAGCTCGCGCTGCGGATCACCGCGATGCGGGCCGGGCGGCAGCGGCGCTTGGTTGGAGCAGGAGGAGAGCCCGAAGAGGCCGAGGATGCAGCTGAGTTTCACGAAATGCAGGGTAATGGTTTTCACGCTCTGGGGTGGGCTTTGTCGTAGGCTTGTTTGAGGCGCTCCTTGGTCACATGGGTGTAAATCTGGGTGGTGGACAAGGATGCGTGACCGAGCAGTGCCTGCACGCTGCGGAGATCCGCCCCGGCATCCAGCAGATGGGTGGCGAAGCTGTGGCGGAGTTTGTGCGGGCTGATGGAGAAGGGGATGCTGCTGCGTTTCAGGTATTTTTTGAGCAACTGGTCGATCGCCTGCTGGGTGATACGGCGGCCGCGGGTGCTCAGAAACAGCGGGCCGGAGGTGACGGCGGCTTGCTGGCGGTAGCGCTGGATGGCGGTGAGCGCCGGGCCGCCGATGGGGACGATGCGTTCCTTCGAACCCTTGCCGGTGACCCGCACGGTCTCGCCGATGAAATCGAGGTGCTTCACGTCGAGGGCGAGCAGCTCGGAAATCCGCAGGCCACAGGAGTAGAAAAGCTCGAGGATCGCCGCATCGCGCTGGGGCAGCCAGGCCGGTGATTTTTTATCCGGCTCGCCCAGCAACGGTATTCCTAACAACTCGTCGATCTGTGAAAGCGTCAGGACGACGGGCAGGCCGCGCTCGGGTTTCGGCAGTTGGACCTCGGCCACCGGACTGCGCGCGAGGCCGCGGCGGAGCACCAGGAATTTGAAAAACGAGCGCAGCGCGGCGAACCGCAGGCGGATGGTGGCGCGCTTGAATCCCTGCTTCATCAGCGCGAACAGATAGTCGCGGAAATCATCCGCCGTCGCCTCGCGCCAGCTGGCGAAGCGGTCGCCGCGCCATTTCCGATAGGCGGCGAGGGCGTCGCGGTAATTCGCCAGGGTGCGGGGAGAAGCGCTTTTCTCCGTGGCCTGGAAATCGAAAAAAGCGGACTCGTCGCAGTCGGTCATCGGCGGCAGTTTAGCGGGTGCCACATTCGATACCAAGCGAATAGAAAAGCCCTGCCGGAGTAATTCCGGCAGGGCTTTCAGGAAAAATCCGGTTCGCGGATCAGTGGTTGCGGATCGCCTTGAAGCGGTCGTGAAGGCGGGTCGCGCCTTGTTTCACGCCGCTTTGCACCGCCGCCCAAGTGGTGGTGGCGGTGGCCTCGCGCTTGTTGCCGAGGCGGTGGTCCACGCTGGCCAGCAGGCGCTCGCCGGTCACGGAATCGACGATTTCCCCTTCAAAGGAAACTTGTGAGATGAACGAGGCGACTTCGGCGGAGCCAAGCTTGCCGGTCAGCGTCGAGCGGGCTTCGGGGTGGGTGGTGGTGACTGGCTTGCCGGCTTTCTGGCCCTCGATCACGTCGGTGAGCGCGGTGCGGATCCGCAGCGTGGTCGGGCCGGGCGTGCTGACGATTTTCAAATCTCCCGAGATCTGGCTGTTCAGCGAGCTCACGACGTAGGCGGCAAGCTGGTCCTTGATCTGCGGGCTGATTCCCGGAGTGGCGATGATGGTGGTCGCCGGATCGATGATCGCGCTGTCGTATTTCTTCAAATTCACGCCCGGCTTCACGTAGGCGGAAACGGCGTCGGTCGTGCCGTAGCCGCCGTCCAATTGCTTGTAGTTGGAAAGGAATCCGGAGGGGGATTTGCCTCCGGGGGCGCATGAGGCGAGCGCGAGGGCGGAGGCAAACAGGCCGAGTCGAGTGATGGTGTTCATGGAGTCGATGGTTAGGGGTGAAATCGGGCAGCCGGTTGGCGGGCGGTTTCGTGCTGTTTTCTGTCATGCATTCGAACCGAGGTCAAGGTTCCGCGATGGGGCATGGCCGACGCATCTGGATTTTCTCAGTTGCAAAAAGGCGGAAAAAGGGTGCGCTTCTGTCCGCCCGGGCGATGGGAAGAGAAAGGGATGGGCTTCGCGCTCTCGCTTTCGCCGGGCATCGGCAAGTGGACAGGAGTGTCCACTCCCCTTATTTCACGCTTGGCGCAGCACTTCGGAGAGCCGGGTGAAGTGGCGCTCGTCGAAGCCCATTTCCTGTTTCAGCATGAAATCGCGTTCGATGAGATTTGAAATCTTCGCGGCGCGATTGCGGGTGTCACGGTCGATCAGCCCCCGCAGCCAGGCATACCAGGTGCCGACGGGCACCGGGAAATCGCTGCCGTGGACGAAGCGCTCCTGCAAGTCGCAGTCGAGGATGCGGGCCAGCGCGGCGCTTCTCACCGGGGTGTTGAGGGCGCTGGTGTCCGCATAAAGATTCGGAAATGTCTCCATCATTTTTAGCAGGTCGTCGAAATAGTCCGGATCCCACAAGCCGCTGCGGCTCGCGGCGTGGGCGGCGATGACTTTCACGCCGATTTCCAGCGGGCGGCGCAGGTATTCCGGGTTCTGATAGAGCGCGTTGGCCACCGGCACGGTCATTTCACCGCCGGTGTGGGCCAGCATCGGCAGGCCCGCGGCGGCCATTTTCTCCCAGAACGCGTCGTGCGCCGGGGCGGAGCAATTCACGCCGTGGCAGTTCGGCAGCAGCTTCAGCGCCCGCGCACCGAGGGCCAGGCAGCGGTCGAGCTCGTCCAGCGCGTCGCGGCGGGAGGGGTGGATGGAAACGGCCGGGAGGAAAACCGGGTGCGACTTGCAGACCTCGAACAGATAGTCGTTCGGCACGTGAAATGAGCCGAAGTCCCGCTTGTTCCCGGCTTCATCGTAAACCTCGTCCTGGGCGAGCAGCAGGGCCTGGTCGAGCGGGGATTCCTCGACGAAGCCGTTCAGCCGCTGCAGATAGATCTCATCGAAATCCTCGTGCTGGAAGCCCACGGGCATGCCGATCATCCGGCACATCAGGTGGCCCATGAAGCGGTGCCAGCCGGTCATTTTGATCCAGCAGCCATTGCCTTTGCGGCCGTTGCCGACGAGGTGGATGTGGCAGTCGAACTTGAGTTCCGGGTTGGTTATGGGCGGTTTCACCTGCGGAGAATGGATCGCCCGGCGCGCGGCACAAGATATTTCCCGGGACCAGCGGCTGGATCGCATCCCGGCTGGTCATGGGACACCCCGGCTCGGTGAGCCGGATGCTTTCCGCTGGACGCGCCGACAAAAAACTGACAACGACACGGAGTGATCTGGCCGAACTCATATCCAGCAGGGAATGATCCCGTGGACTTCATGCATGTTAATCCGCGAGGACCGACC
>CAYXZE010000132.1:0-6864 GCA_964469395.1 uncultured Luteolibacter sp. | reverse complement strand
AAACCGGCTTGGAATAGAGAATGAAAGAGTCTTACGAGGAACAACCAGCCATTGAGCTCCGAAATCAAGATTCCCGTGTGCCGACCTTGTAATGAAGAAGCATGAGAAAACATCCAAATCCAAGGGGCCTGCTTGAGTGCGGGAAATCGGTCGCATGATCATCGCGTTTCACAAGCCTTACGGCGTTTTGTGCCAGTTCACTCCCGACCAGCCCGGGCAGAAGACGCTCGCGGATTTCGCGTTTCCGGCGGGGGTTTATCCGGTCGGCAGGCTGGACATGGATTCCGAGGGGCTGCTGTTGTTGAGCGACGAACCGGGATTCAACAATCGCCTGCTAGATCCGAAAACCGCCCATCCGCGAACTTACCTGGCACAGGTCGAGGGCGTTCCGACGCCGGAGGCGGTGCTGAGGCTCAAGCGCGGCGGTCTGGTGATTCAGGGCCACCGGACGCGGCCCTGCCAGGTTCGCCTGCTGGATGGGGAGCCGGATGTCGCGCCGCGGAATCCGCCGGTGCGGTTCCGCCAGTCGATCCCGACATCATGGCTGGAACTGCAGTTGATCGAGGGGAAAAACCGCCAGGTGAGGCGAATGACGGCCGCGGTGGGGTATCCGACGTTGCGGTTGTTGCGGGTGGCGATCGGCAAGCTCGATGGCGCCGGGTTGGCCCAGGGGGCCTGGGTGGAACTCGGTGCGGAGGCGATCAAGAGGATCTGGCGGAAGTAGCGGAGCGGCGGGCGCGGGTTTTTATTCCGCGATTGTTTCTCTCAGGGTGGAGTCTTGCGCGCCGGGTTTTCGATATCTGTCTGATAGTTCTTGAGAAGCGTCCGCAATTCGTCCGCCGCTTCGGCGGAGGCGGATTTTTCAAGGCGTTGGAGAGCGGTTTTGTTGAGGAATTCGCGGCCGCGGTTACCGGCGGCGAAGAGGTCGGTTTCCAGAAGGATCGCCGGGCCCCGCGGCGTCCGGACGACGGGATAGAGCGGATAGACCGGCTTGCCTCCCCGCGAGGTTTTCACGCCCACGGCGGTCCAGGATTTCCCCTGATAGATGCCGGTGATTTCGGCATGGCCGCTGTGGCGGGAGTCGGTGATTTCGTAGCCCAGATTTTTCAGGACGCCGGATGGCTCGCCCAGCCGGGCGGTGAAGGGGAGCGCGGCGTGGAAATCTCCCTGGCGGGTGACTTGCAGCCAGGCTTCCACGTGTTTCCGGGCTTCTTCTTTCGATGGGGCGGGGAGGTCGCCGATTTTTTCCAGGGTCACGCAACCGGCCAAAACGGTCTGCTGCCATTGGTCCTGCCAGCGGGATTTTTCGGCATCCACCCAGTCTTGGGATTTTGCGAGAACGCCGGGGGTGGGGTTGGGCGTCCAAAGCCAGCCTGCGGCGGATTTTTCAAAATGGAAAATCCTGGCATCCAGATGCGCGGGATCGCGGACGGAGAAAAATTGGGCGACTCCAACGGCGGTGGCTCCGTCTTCATGGAATGCCAGCGGCAGCGCGTGGCGGAGGGCCGCGGGGTTTTGAACCGACCACCAGGTTTGCGCGGCTCGGATGATGGCCTGCCTGCCGACGGCGGGGGCGGTGTCGATTTTTGAAATTGTTAGAACGGATTGCGGTTTTTCGTTTCGCAGGGCGGTGAGTAATGCCTGATAGGCAAGTCCGGCGGCGGGGTGCGGGGCCGGCGGGTGGCTCTTGGTCCACTTGGCGGGAAACGCATCGAGGAAATCAGTATTCAGTGAGTCCTCCGCGTCTTCGGCGTTTTCCGGGGCCTCCGGCGTTTCGTTTGGAGGCCGCATGAAATCGTCCGGCAGATTGATTTGCCAGAGTCCATCGGGGCTTTTTGTCAGTTCGAATTGAAATGTCTCGAACCGGGGCGGGGCTGCGGCATGGTCTTTTCCTGCGGGATCCAGGCAACCGATGGCGATCAATCCGCGAGTGGTTTGTTCCTCGTGATGGACGAGCACCCGGATGACTTCCGGCGCGGTGAGCAGCCGCCACGGGTAGGCCGGATTTTTACCCGTGCCGAGGGCGAGATCGGCGGCCTTCAGGCGCAAGGTCCAGTCGTCCGGCCATTTCGCGGCCAGGCCGCCCAGCAGTCCGAGAACGGATGGCAAATCCTTCCGCTCGCAAGCTGCCAGAAATCGTTCGCCGACTTGTGCGGCATTCATGCTCCGCAAGTCCCGCGCGGTGAGGGCGGTTTCGATTTTCCGGCGCATTTGTTCGGCGGATTTGGCGCGGAGATTTTCCAGATCGACGACTTGCTCGTGGAGCATCCAGTTTTCGAGGAGTTCGAGGCGTTTGCGGAGCGTGATGGCATGGCCGGTGCCGGCGTTTTCAAATGAGGCGGGCATGGGGGCGGCGGTCCACTCCGCGCCGCGTTTTACCAAGGCCACGGGGAAGACGTGCAGGCGGCTCGGGTCGAGGCCGCCGACTTTGCGCACCAGCACGGCGGCGAAGTTTTCATCGAGCTTCACCGCGCCGACTTCCAGCGGATCGCTGCCGAGATCGCCGGCCATGCGGTCGAGTCGGCGGGCGATCCGGCGCTTTTTCTCGGCGGAGGTTTGCGGGGAGAGGGCGGTGTCGCCGCCGGGTTCGAGGTCGAGTTCGCGCGCGCGCACTTTTTCGAGGAAGTCGATGGCGGCCTTGCCGGGATCGCTCGGAGCGGCGTGCGCGATCATCGGGATCGCAAGCAGGACGAAGAGAAATTTCACTGAAGAAACCCATACCGCATCCGCCGGATGGTGAAAGAGCGGAATTTCGCGGGAGGCTTTTTGAAAAAGTGACGTGTCGTGATGGATGGAGTTGCCGGTATTTGGACGGGGGGCTGGTTTCCGATGAAATTTCACGCCCGTCTTGCCATGGGGGGCGGGCGGGGTATGGTCGCCGGCGAGTCTGTCATGACGCCATTTTTAAGAAAAATTCTGGGGATGAACTGGGTGCTCGTGCTGGTGATGTACGGGCTTCTGATTTTCGGCGTGTTCATGATCGAGAGCGCGGCACGGCATGTGTCGGTGGGGCGGGAGGTGCTGGAGCAGTTCGGCAGCCCGGGGCCTTATTTCGCCTCGAAGCAGAAGTTTTTCATCGTGATCGGCAGCGTCGCGTATTTTGCGGCGGCTTTCATCGATTACCGGTGGATTCGCTGGCTGGGGCTTCCGTTTTACGTGGTGAGCCTGGGGTTGATGGTGGTGGCGATGCAGCAGGGGGATAAGGTGCACATGTTAAGGCTTCCCGGTGGGTTGAGCTTCCAGCCCGCGCAGCTCGGAATCACGGCGGGGATTTTATTGATCGCCTGGCTGGTTCAGGATTTGCCGAAGCTGAACCGCTGGTTTGGTGTTCCTTTTGTCCGCATCGGGATCATTGGGGTTCTGGCGGTGGTGCCGTTCGCGCTGGTCATGAAAATGGGCGACATGGGATCGGCGCTGGTGTGGATTCCCGTGGCCATCGTGGCCCTGCTCATCGGCGGTATTCCATTCCGCTATCTGACGTGCATGTCATTCATCGGGGTGGGGATGATTCCGCTGCTTTATTTCGTGGCCCTGCCGAAGATGTCCGAGCGGGGGCCGGAGCGGATCGATGTCTGGCTGCGGATGATGCAGGGGCGCGAGGTGGATATCAGCAACGAGGCTTATGCGCCGCATTACGTCGTGATGGCCGTGGCCAAGGCAGGCTGGAAGGGGATCGGTTGGAATTCGACTTCCAAGGAATCCCTGCACGAAAAGGGTTTCATCCCGCGGGATACCGCGCACAACGACTACATTTTCGCGGTGATCGCGGAGGAACTCGGCTTCCGGGGCAGTTTGTTGCTGCTCACGGCGTTCGCGCTGCTGTTGATTCAAGGGTTGTTCATCGCGTTTTACAGCCGGGATTTGTCCGGGCGTTTGTTAGTATGCCTCGTTGTCGCGTTGTTTTTCGCGCACATTTTCGAAAGCATCGGGATGTGCGTGCTGATCATGCCGATCACCGGAATTCCGCTGCCGTTGATCAGCTACTCGGGGACGTTCGTGATTGTCTGCATGTTTCTGCTGGGTTTGGTGCAAAGCGTGTGGATTCACCGGAACTGGAAGCCGGACATGCAGATCAAACAGGCGGTGGCTTGAAATTCCGGCAGGATGAATTTGCTGAAATTATGCTCTTGCAATAAAAGTGCGTTTGTTTGAGCTTTGGGCAGCTCTTATGAAATTCCGCCATTTTTTCCACTTGTTGCTGACTTCGCCCGCGATCGCCCAATCCACCGATTTGATTCCAAAACGGCTGGATGAATTGGTCGTCACGGCCAGCCCGCTGGATCGCACGCTTTTCGAGCTCGTCCAGCCCGCCACCGTCCTGAAGGACAAGGAACTCACGCTCGCTCTCGCGCCGACGCTCGGGGAGACGCTGGCCCGCCAACCGGGTGTCAGCTCCACGTCATTTGCTCCCGGGGCGAGCCGGCCCATCATCCGCGGGCTTGGCGAGGACCGTTTGCGCGTGCTCCAGAACGGCACTTCCGTGCTCGATGTCTCGAACGTCAGCCCGGATCACGCCGTGGCGGCGGATCCGCTGGCCGTCCGCTCGGTGGAGGTCGTGCGCGGCCCGGCGACGTTGCTTTACGGGCCGAACACCGTGGGTGGCGTCGTGAACATCATCGATGACCGCATTCCCCAGGAACGGATCACCGGCGTGGATGGCTCCTTCGACACCCGCTACGGTTCGGCGGACAATCTCCGTTCGTTCTCTGGTGCGGTGAATTTCGGCGCGGGGCCGTTGGTCTTTCATCTGGATGCCTTCACCCGCGAGACTGAGGACTTGGAAATCCCCGGTTACGCCCGCTCCAAGCGCCTGCGTGAAATCGATCCCCAACCGGACGAGGTCCGTGACAGCGTTCCGAACAGTTTTTCGGAATCCGATGGCGGGGCCGCCGGTGTTTCCTATATCTGGGACAAGGGATTCATCGGGCTGTCCTATTCCGGGATGGATTCGTTCTATGGCGCGGTGGCGGAAGAGGATGTCACCATCGACCTGAACCAGCGCCGCTGGGATTTGCGCGGTGCGTTCCGGGAGCCGACCGACTGGATCAAGGAGGTTAATTTCAAGCTCGGTTACTCGGACTACGAGCACACCGAGTTTGAGGGGAGCGAGGTTGGAACGCGTTTCATGATCGACGGCCTCAACGGCCGGACGGAGTTGCTGCACGAGGAGGTCAATGGCTTCCAGGGGGCGGTCGGGTATGAAATCCAGCACCATGATTTTTCCGCGCTCGGTGATGAAGCCTTCCTGCCAGCGGTGAAAAACCGGGTGAATTCGCTTTTTGTTTTTGAGGAGCGGACGTTCGACAAGTTCACGATCCAGCTCGGCGGTCGTTACGACTATCAGACCAACGAGACCATCGCGAGTGCCGGCTTCGGTCCCGGACTTGAGCGCGATTTCAATGCCTTCAGCACTTCCGCCGGGGTGGTTTACAATCCCACCGAGGACTATGCCGTGGCGTTCAGCCTCGGTTATTCGCAGCGCCCGCCGACTTATGTCGAGCTGTTTGCAAACGGGCCACATGTCGCCACGGGAGCGATTGAAATCGGCGATGCGGATCTGGGCACGGAGGATTCGCTTTCCCTCGATCTTTCATTCAGGAAAAACACCGGTCGCGTGACGGGCAGCATCAGCGGTTTCTATTATCGGTTTAATGATTTCGTCAGTCTCCGGCGGGTGGGATTCGACGTGGCGGAAGATCTGCCGGTTTACAGTTATCAGGCCATCGGCGCGGATTTTTTCGGCGGGGAAATCGAAGCCGCCTTTCACCTGCTAGAGCCTGTCACGGCGTCGGTTGACGCGAAGTCTCCCGCCGCGAAAACGCCCGCCCAGCAGCTCGATCTGATCTTCCGCGCCGACTATGTCCATGCCGGGGACCGCGACAGCGGGGAGGCGGTTCCGCGCATTCCGCCGTTCCGCGCCACCGCGGGGCTGGACTATCAGTTGGGGAATTTCGGCGCGAATTTCGAAACCCAATGGTCGGCCCGCCAGAACCGCGTCCCGGATGACGAGCTTCCCACCGACAGCTATGTGCTGGTGAACGCGGGCATCGACTACAAGCTGACGATTGGCGAGGTGGACACCACGTTTTTCCTCAAAGGCGTCAACTTGTTCGATCAGGAGGCCCGCCAGAGCACGTCCTTTCTCAAGGACATCGTCCCGCTCGCGGGGCGGGGAGTGGTGATCGGCCTGCGCAGCGAGTTCTGACGGCCGGGAGTTGTCGCGTTCCCTTCAAATGGCGCTGTCCGGAGTTCGCGCTTCAGCATGCCGAAGACAAGCTGAAGCTTGAACTCTGGGCCGTCGAAAGGCCGGGGTTGGGTTTTGCCAAATCCGGCAATCTCCCTCACGCGTCCTCTTCGGGGGCCTTCGGCAGCTTGTCCACCTCTTCGAGGAGGTTGACGATTTCCACGCCGCGGACGGCGGAGGCGTCGTGCAGGAAGCGCAGGACGGGGGTGGACTTGAGGACCACCCGCTTCATGACCTTGGACTGGATGGAACCGTGGTCCTTGTTCAGCTTTACGATGACCGAGTTCGCCTCGCCACCGAGCACGCCGATCCAGACTTTGGCTTCCTTGAGATCCTGGGTGACTTCCACCTCGCTGACGGTCACGAGCCGGTTGTGCCATTCATAATCTTTTTGAATGACGCTGCCGATTTCACGGCGGAGGAGTTCGTTGACTCGATCGAGACGGCGGGACATGGGGATAAAGATTCAGGACTGGAAGACGCGAGACTCAAGAGAAGACGAAGAGCGGAAAGGTCTTGCGTCTTGTGTCTTGAAGTTTTCCGTCTCTTAGAGCGTTTGCGCGTATTTTTCGAGTTTGTAGCACTCGATGATGTCGCCTTCCTCGTATTCGTTGAATTCG
>CAYXZE010000131.1:1193-6876 GCA_964469395.1 uncultured Luteolibacter sp. | reverse complement strand
ACTCCCCGCAGGGCAACAGCCTCGCCTTCCTCGAACTTCCCGGAAACGACGTTTTCCTCGAACTCTGCCACTCGCCCGAATACACCGCGACCTGCCCCGAGGACCTGATGCACACCGCCCTGGGCGTGCCCGACATCATCGAGTATTGTGATCGGATCGAGAAATCCGGCATCGAAATCTGGCCGTCCGGCTGGCGGGAAAAATTCTCGGGCGGCGGGCGGAAAATGGCCTTCGTCACCGACCCGGACGGCTACGAGGTCGAGATCCTGGAACGCTGATCACGCTTCCGCCGAGCGGATGATTTCGCGGTAAACCTCCACCTCCGCCGTGGCCACCCGTTGCAGTGCCGGGTCCTTGTCCAGATCCACGAAATACAGGCCGAAGTCCGTGTTCGGATCGAAGGCGTGGCCCCACTCGCGGTTCGAGGTGATCGACCAGAAATTATACCCTTTCACCGGCACACCATGGTCGATCGCCCGCCCGACCTCGGCCACGTGGTCTCGCAGATAGTCCGTCCGCGAGACCCCGCTCGCCACCGGCACGCTGCCATTTTCCACAATGAAAAGCTCCTGCCCGGGAAACCACCGGTGAAAGCGCCGCAACGCGTGATAGAGCCCGCGCGGCCAGACCGGCGCCTGCAGGAACCGCCCGTGCGCCGCCTCTTCCAGTGACCGGAACCGCCCGAGCCTCCACGTCGGCAGCCCCCAATAATAATCCAGCCCCACGAAATCCTGCGCGCCCACCGCCTCCTCCGGGCACAGCTCCGCAGGCAGGCGCCCGGAGGTGCCGAGATACCACCAGTTCGCGTTCGCGATGAGCGTCGTCGTCCCCCAGAACCGCCACGCCCAGTTCAGCCAGCCCGCCTTGCTTTCCAAGACTTTCAGCCGGTGGCTCGGCTCCAGCGGCACGATTTCCACACGTTTTTCATCGCGGAAAATCTCATGGGCGATCCGCCGCGCCAGCGTCATTTCCAGCCCCTCGCCGCCGCCGTCGGGAATCATCCCCGGCGCGTCCGTCCGAATGCCGATGCGGATTTTCCCCCGCCGCCGCACCCGCCGCACGTCGCGGTTTTCCACCAGATCGCGATCGTCTTCTTCCTCGCCGGCCAGCACCTCGCGCAATGAGACCGGCCGCCGCGCCTCGTGCGCCACCCGCCCGGCCGGAGAAATTTCCGCCACCTCCTCCTGGAACCCCGCCACCGCCCGGTTCACCCGCTTCATCAATTGCCAATGCCCGTGCGGCGCAGCCACCACGTAGGCCTCGTCACTCAGTCCGGTGACGAGGAATCGCAGACCCGCCACATCGTCCAGTCCCTGCGGCAGCAGGAAATAGGCGTCGCCATAGACCGCATCCACCGTCCCTAACCGCAGCGCGTCGCGTGCTTCGTCGTAGTTGGAAAAAATCTTCTTCCCGCAGTTTTCCGGCAGGTCCTTCTCCCAGGACTCCGGCTGGTTTCCCACCGCGATCACGGCCACTTTCCGACCTGCCAGCGAGTGAAGATCTTCGCCAACGTAACCCGCCGCCACCAGCACCGCCTTGCCGGTGCGCAAATAGGGGTCGCTCATTTCAAACCGCGTCTGATCGCCGACCGTCACCCCGCCGATGACCAGATCCACATCGCCCTTTTCGCTGACAAGCGCGCCCTTCGTCGTGAATTTGAAAAGCGCCTCACCCAGCCCGCGGTGGCACGCGCCGAAATCCATCAGCATTTGCAACCAGGTCGGGAACCCCGTCACCAGCGGATTCACTCCCACCATCGCCTCCGGCCGCCTCTTCTTGATCGCCGACCGCGCGCGGGCGTTCGCCAGGAAAAGACCGGGGATCAATTTCCCGACCGCCTCCGCCTCCGCATCCACGTCCGACCCGCGCGGCAAACCCGGCGGCATGTAATAACGGCTCTGCCACCACGGCTTGATGTAGCCGAAGGTCAATTGGCTCGGCTCGTTGAAAGTGATCCAGTAATCCACCAGATCCCCCAGCGCCTCCGCCACCCGGTCCGCATAGCGCGCGAAAATATCGGGAAATTTCTCCCCGGTCAGCCCGCCGCGATCACGCTCCAGCCAGACCGGCCAGACGAAGTGATGCAGCGTGAGCATCACCTTCATGCCATGGCCGCGCACGCATTCCGCCACTTTGCGATAATGCGCCAGCGCCTCTGCGTCGAACTCCCCCTCCGCCGGTTCCACCCGCGCCCACGCCGTCGAGAACCGGAACAACCCGCACCCCAGTCCCGCCGCCGCCGCGATGTCCTCCTCGTAGCGGTTCACGAAATCCGTCGCCCGCCCGCGCGGCGTCAGCCCCTGGCAGCGTTCCCAAAGATCCCACACGTCCTCCCGCGCGGGGTCATGAGCCTCCACCTGATGATCGGCATTCGCCGTGCCGAAAAGAAATCCCTTTGGAAAAGTCATGGACGCACTGCCTATGGACCCGCTGCGAGCTGCCGGGTCAAGGCAGTTTCGGACTAACTGACACGACGTTTCAATCCGGAAACCAATTGATCAAAAGTGAGCCAAACGCCGGGATCGCTTTCCGCTTCCCGCATCCTTTCCAGCAGCTCCGGCTCGGGAACCTCATAGACCGGAGTCTCCAAACCGTGAAGGAGGCGGGAGGCAAGGGATGCCCGCTCTTCCTCGGAAAGTTTGGAGGCCTCGGTGACGATTTCTTCCAATTTCATCACATGAAGATGTATCCGACAGCCCTTCGGACCGCCAACAGGATTTTACAGCAGGCTTTTCAAGCTCCGGCTTTTTGGTTGAAATTCGACCACATCGTGGTCATATTTCGCCCATGTTCCGGCGTGAGATTGCTCCTAAATTGATTGAATCCCTTGGGGAAGATCCCGTGGTGTTTTTGCGCGGACCGCGACAGGCGGGGAAAACGACTTTAGCCGGATGCTTGGAGGATGGCAGGCAATACCATACTCTGGATGACTTGGCGACGTTGGCGGCGGCGAAGAGTGATCCCGAAGCGTTTGTAGCGGGGTTGGCGGCTCGGGTGGTGATCGACGAAGTGCAGAGGGTGCCGGAGTTGTTGTTGGCGATCAAACGGGAGGTGGATCAGCGGCGGGTGGCCGGCCGGTTCCTGCTAACGGGGTCATCAGAGATCCGGGCCACGGGCGCGGTGGCGGAGTCGTTGGCCGGACGCATGCGGATGCTCGATCTTTTACCTTTGAGCCAGTCCGAAATTGCAGGAGGCAAGGGCTCTTGGATTGATGACCTGTGGGAGGGCACTTTTGAAAAGACGGGTAAGAGTCTTTGGACGAAAGCGGATTTACTGGGCCGGATATTGCGCGGTGGATTTCCGGAGGCGGTGGCACGCAAGACGGTGGACGCCGCGCAGCGTTGGTTGCGGGCTTATGCCGACGCCTTGATTGAACGAGACATGACCGATTTGGCACGGATCGCGGATGTGGCGCAAATAACCCGCTTGTTATCATTGCTTGGCAGCCGGACTGCGGCGGTGGCGAATTACGCCGATTTCGCCCGGATCCTCGGCGTCCCGCTCACCACCTTGCGGCGCTATCTGGCGTTGTCCCGGGCGGTTTACTTTTCCTTTGAACTGCCGGCTTGGGCAGGAAACACCACCGCGCGGTTGGTCAAGCAACCCAAGGTCCATCTATGCGACTCCGGTATCGCCTGCATGCTGGCGGGTCTGGACGGCAAGTCGATCGAATCCCAACCGATTCTGCTAGGTCAGATTTTCGAGACTTTCGTGGTGACGGAAGTCCGCAAGGCGTTGGCATGGTCGCCCCGGGATCTTCGGCTTTCACATTTCCGTTCCCATACCGGGCGGGAGGTGGATCTGGTGATCGAGGCCAGGGACGGGACTCTCTGCGGGCTTGAAATGAAACTCGGCTCCACCGTCCGCGCCAATGATTTCGCGGGGTTGCGCCATCTGCAGGAAACCGCGGGGCCGAAATTCCGCCACGGCTACGTCATCCATGGGGGCGATCATATCGTTTCATTCGCTCCCAACCTCCACGCCGTGCCGGTGTCAGTGCTGTGTGGTTTGTGAGGAAATTCCCTGTTTTCCTGCCGCGTGAAAAGCTCCTCCCCTCATCCGGCGGCGAGCAGCTTCGCGCATGCCGGATAAAATGATTTGCGGAATCCGTCCGACTGGTTTTGTCTTTCCGGGCTGTCAGGGGCCGTGGAGGTTCGGCAAGCGAACCCCGCCAGGCCTTGATCGGAGCAACGGTAGTTTGTCCGAATTTGCCGCGGATTCCCTGGCAGTATTTTTTTGCCTGCAACGGGTCGGCGACCGCCTCGATGAGACCGGACGTGACGGTGGGCGAGGTTTCCGCGCGGCGGATCGGGCGGGAGCGTTTGAAATCGGGCCGAATCCGCGCATTCACGATCAAACGCCCGCTTTTCAGCCCCCCGGCGACTTTCAGACTTGCCGCTCCCCGCCAATCGGATGAATTTCAGCCCCAAACCGCAACCACCGCATGAGCGAAGACCCAACCACACCCGACGAGAAGAGCCGCAGCGAGGCCCAGGAGCAGAATTTGGCCGACTGGGAATTCCGCAAGCAAATGGCCCACAGCCTTTACGATCAGGGCTATTTCAAGGAAGCGGCGGAAGTGCTTTGGGCGATTGCGGAAATTCCAAGCATCGACATCGAGCTGGCATTCGCCGCGCGGGTGCTCGCCAAGTCCAGCCCGCGCAAGGCGATCCGCCTGCTCACCGCCCTGCTCGAACACAATCGCGGCAAGGCGGTGCAAAATCTCGCGCTCGCCAACGCCCTGCTCCACCACGGCATGGTATTGCAGGCCGCGCGCTTTTACGGAGCCGCGCTGGAGGCGGATCCCTCACTCGGCAATCCGGACCTCGAACACTTCCTGCTCTGGACCGACGACCAGGAAACGCTGTGGGGCGATTTCAAGGACCGCGCCCCCAAACTTGGCGATCTGCCATGGATGAAGCGCGATCCGAAGGAAGCCCTGAAACTGACCAAGGGCATCAGCCTCCACACCACGCCGATCAAGCTTCCGAGCCTCAAAACCGCTCCGGGAGAGGATCTCAAAAACGATTTCTATCAGCAGGAGGCGAAGAAAGGCGCGCAAATCACCCCGCCGCCCGCAGTGACGATCCCGATGGACCGGGTCGATCCGAAGCACCGGCGCTTCGACCCCAAAGTCGGCGCGCTGACCAGCACGGAACCGCAATCCCCCGCCCCTGCCGCCGCTCCCGCACCGGTTGTGACGCCCGCGCCGGTTGTGACACCGGCACCGGTGGTGACGCCGCCACCGGTCCTCACCCCGGCATCCACCCAGCCCGGATCGTCCACCCAGGCGGGGCCACCCGTCCGCCCCGGACCACCCACCCGGCCAATGCGCGCGCCCGCCCCGGCGCGTCCGAAGTTGCCGCCACAGGGAGGTTGAAAATCTGAGGAAGGAAATCCCGGGAACGCCCGGCCCCAGCTCGGCGGTGAAAGAATCGCCATCGCGAGGGAGGCGGACGCTTTACACCCGAGGGCCATGAAGCTTTGAATCTGCCTGCTCCGTACCCGCAGACCCGCCTGCGGACGATTCTCACCAACGCACAATCCCCATGTCACTGAACATCAAACCGAAATCCGAATGCGCCTTCGATCAAATCTCGATGGGCGAAGTCATGCTCCGTCTCGATCCCGGCGAGGGCCGCATCCGCACCGCCCGCAGCTTCACCGCCTTCCCAGGCGGTGA
>CAYXZE010000131.1:0-1183 GCA_964469395.1 uncultured Luteolibacter sp. | reverse complement strand
GCGGAAATGTTTCGGCTACAAGACCGCCGTGGTCACCGCCTTCGTCGATAACGAAGTCGGCCATCTCATCGAGGATTTCATCATGCAGGGCGGCGTGGCCACGGATTTCATCCAATGGCGCGAGGACGACGGCATCGGCCGCAACGTGCGCAACGGCCTGAACTTCACCGAGCGCGGCTTCGGCGTGCGCGGCGCGGTGGGCAACCCCGACCGCGGCAACACCGCCGCCTCCCAGCTCAAGCCGGGCGATGTCGATTGGGAACACATTTTCGGAAAGCTCGGCGTGCGCTGGTTCCACACCGGCGGCATCTACGCCGCACTCTCGGAATCCACCGCCGCGTTGACGGTGGAAGCCGTGAAGGCCGCCAACAAATACGGCACCATCGTTTCCTACGATCTCAACTACCGCCCGTCGCTCTGGAAAACCATCGGCGGCCTCGCCAAGGCCCAGGAAGTGAACCGCGAGATCGCGAAATACGTCGATGTCATGATCGGCAACGAGGAGGACTTCACCGCCTCGCTCGGTTTCGAAGTGGAAGGCGTGGACCACAACATTTCCACCATCGAGCTGGACGCCTTCAAGGCGATGATCGAAACGGCGGTGAAGGAATTCCCGAACTTCAAAGTCGCCGCCACCACCCTGCGCGGCGTGAAGACCGCCACCGTCAACGACTGGTCCGCCATCCTCTGGCACGACGGGAAATTCCACGAATCCCGCAAATACCCCGACCTCGAAATCCTCGACCGCGTCGGCGGCGGTGATTCCTTCGCCTCCGGCGTGCAGTTCGGCTTCATGGAGTTCAACGACGCGCAAAAAGCCGTCGAATACGGCGCCGCCCACGGCGCGCTCGCCTCGACCACGCCCGGCGACACCTCGATGGCCACCCGCAAGGAAGTCGAAAAACAAATCGGCGGCGGCGGCGCACGGGTCGTGCGCTGACAGGCTATCTGAAAACTCGACGAAGGAGCGCTCGAGACCCAAGGAGCGGCGATATCCGATCGCCGAGCCCATGGGGGACAATGGAATGCGCGTCGCTCATCTCATTGGCTTTTCCATGGGCACGGCGGACGGATTCCGCCGCTCCTTGTTTTTCAGACAGCTCCTAACAATCTCGATCGGCAAGCTGGTCAGAATGGCACGTTTTATTCCGTGACTTTGCGACACCCGCTGCTGTAGTTCGCA
>CAYXZE010000130.1:0-6892 GCA_964469395.1 uncultured Luteolibacter sp. | reverse complement strand
ACAGCCGGTAAAGCGCAAGGGCGGTGAACAATCGCATCGGCGCGGAGGGTAGGGGAGGGAGGTGGAGAGGTAAAGCCGGATGGGAGCGGTGCTACGGCTTGTCAGAAGGAAATCCTGCTGATGCGGCTCCCTGCCAATTTCACCTTTCCTCTCCCTCCGATATCTGCCTCCATCCGGGCCATCCGCCGCTTCCAAGCTCCTCACCATGCCTTACCGAATCTGCAAATCCCTCGAAGTGGAGAATGGCCACATGCTCACCAAGCATCCGGACAAGTGCCGGTTCCCGCATGGCCATACCCGCAAGGTCGAGTTCGTGATCGAGGCGGACGAGCTGGATGACCATCAGATGGTCTGCGATTTCAAGATCATCAAGGAGGCGGTGGGCGAGTGGCTGGACGGCTTCGACCACGCCCTGTGCATGAATACGGCGGACCCGGCTTACGCGGAGTTCAAGGCGCGCTACGGCGAGCGGGTGATCGGCTTCGAAAACCAGGACCCGACGACCGAGCTGATGGCCCGCACGATTTTCGATCACGCGGAAAAAGCCCTTGCCGCTTATGCCGCGCGGACCGATACCCGCTTCCTTCTCAAGCCGGACGTCCGGCTCGTCCGCGTGCGCGTCTGGGAGACGTCCTCGTCGTGGGCGGAATACGAAAAATAATCTTCAGAACATGTCCAAGAAATCCCCATTGCCCGACATCCAGGCGACCCCGGACACCCGCGGCCTCGCGATCGACCAGGTCGGCGTTTCCGATTTGCGCTATCCGATCCAAGTGCTCGACCAGGACGGCAAGCCGTTCCCGACCGTCGCGAAAATCTCGATGTCCGTGCACCTGCCGCACCATTTCAAAGGCACCCACATGAGCCGGTTTCTGGAAGTGCTGAGCAAGCACGAAGGGGAGGTGACCATGCGCACGCTGCCGGAAATCCTCCACGATTTGAAAAAACGCCTTGATGCCGAAGAGGCGCACATCGAGGTGGCGTTCACCTATTTCGTCACCAAGAAGGCCCCGGTCTCCGGCGCGCCGGCCAAGGTCGGCTGCGACGTGGTGTTCCAAGGCACGTCTAACGGAAAGGTCGATGACTTCGTGCTCTGCGTGACCGTGCCCGTCACCACGCTGTGCCCGTGCAGCAAGGAAATCAGCGAATACGGCGCGCACAACCAGCGCGGCTACGTCACGCTGGAAGTCCGGCCGAAGGCGAAGGACGGCGGTTGGGAGTTGATTCTCATCGAGGACCTCATCGCGGTGGCCGAGAAATCCGGTTCCGCGCCGCTTTACGCGCTGCTCAAGCGGACCGACGAGCGGTTCGTGACGATGCAGGCGTATGACAACCCGGTGTTCGTCGAGGACGTGGTCCGAAATGCCGCGGCCCTGCTGCGGGCGGACGAGCGCGTGTCTTCCTTCACGGTGAAGGCGGTGAATCACGAGAGCATTCACGATCACAACGCCTTCGCCACGATTGTTAGCAAGTAAAGCGAGACAGAAGACGGAAGACGAAAAGACAGAAGACTGAAATCGAGATTTCACTCTTTTCTTGTGTCTTGTGTCTTGTCGTCTTCTGTCTCTTTTCCATGAAAATCATCCCGCCGGAAATTCTGTTGGACGCCTACGCGCGCGGGGTTTTCCCGATGGCGGAGGACGGCGAAATCCTGTGGTTTTCTCCGGAGTTCCGCGGCTTGATCCCGCTGGACGAGCGCTTTCACATCCCGCACGGACTGGCGAAAAGCCTGAAGCGCAAGCCGTTTGAAATCCGCTGGGACACGGCGTTCCGCGAGGTCATGCTCGGCTGCGCGGCGCGTGAGGAAACGTGGATCGACGAGGTGATTTTGGAAAGCTACTGCCGGCTCCATCAGCTCGGCCACGCGCATTCGGTCGAGTGCTGGGATGCGGACGGCTTGCAGGGCGGGCTTTACGGCGTCTCGCTGCCGGGGGCGTTTTTCGGCGAGAGCATGTTTTCCCGCAAGACCGACGCCTCGAAGATCGCGCTGGTGGCGCTGGTCGGGCGGCTGCGGGAGCTGGGCGTCACATTGTTGGACACGCAGTGGATGACGGAGCATTTGAGCCGGTTCGGGGGGTATGAGTTGCCGAGAAAGGATTATCAGACCGTGCTGCGGAAGGCTTTGGGGATCGGATGAACACCGATGCCGGGAGCCGGGATTGGTACGCGAATCCGTAGTATTTAAGGCTAGGCAAGACGCGAGTTTCCGGTAGTTTTGGTATCCCCCCCATGAACTACGACTTTGAAATCAACGAAGCGCATCATCAGGTGCTGGATGAAACTCCCGAGCCTCACAAAGTCCAGGTGACGTTCCTCGACCACAACGACCAACCGCTTGCCCGTGGTTCCGCGATTCTGCCGCTGCTGCTCGGAGTCGGCGTTTTCTGGCCGACCTCGCCGATGCCGACTCGCAAGCGGCTCGCCAGGGCGAAACGCGTGACCCTGCCGAGCGGGGAGACGATGATTCTGAGGACGCTCAAACCGTGTTCCGACAGTGCGGAGCGGTATGATTTCTGGGTGAGCATGCCGTGATCTTTTCCGAAATTGGAATCCCGCTTTTTTCCGCGTGACCGCGCGGCGGGGACGGGGCAGTTTGCTGGCGAACCAATTCAAAACTCATGGGAAATTTCGCCGCTTTCGAGATCAAGATGTCCGCTGCCGGGATGGGGGATGCCGCCATTCGCGCTTTCCGCAGAAATTACGAGGCGCTGTTGCGCGACGAGACGGGGATGATCCCGGAGGAGGCGATCTCCCCGGCGGAGAATTTGCCGACGCTCGACGGGATCGCGGCGGCGGGCGAGGCGGACGCGGCGTTGCTGGCGCAGGCGGCGGTGATCAAGCTGAACGGCGGACTGGGAACGGGGATGGGCTTGCAGGGACCGAAAAGTCTGCTGGCGGTGCGCGACGGGGTGAACTTTCTGGATTTGATGGTGCGGCAGATTCTGGACCTGCGAAAAACCAGCGGGACGAATGTGCGGCTGCTTTTGATGAACAGTTTCAGCACGAGCGCGGACACGCTGGGGCATTTGGAAAAATACCGGGCGGAGGGACTGGCGGACGCGGCGGAAGTGGAGTTGATGCAGAACCAGATTCCGAAAATCGATGCGGCGACGTTCCTGCCTGCGGAATGGCCGGCGGACCCGGACTTGGAATGGTGCCCGCCGGGCCACGGAGATCTTTATCCGGCGCTGGTCGGCAGCGGCTGGCTGGACCGCTTGCTGGCGGAGGGCGTGAAATATGCATTTGTTTCCAACTCGGACAATCTCGGGGCGATTCTGGACCCGGCGATTCTGCGTTATTTCGCCGATTCCGGCGCACCGTTCCTGATGGAGGTCACGCGGCGCACGGCGGCGGACCGCAAGGGCGGTCACCTGGCGGTGCGGAAAGCGGACGGGCGCTTGCTTTTGCGTGAAGTGGCGCAATGCCCGGACGAGGATGCGGAGGCGTTCCAGGACATTGAGCGTCACCAGTATTTCAATACGAACAGCTTGTGGTTGCGCCTGGATTTGCTCAAGGAACAGCTCGCGGCGGACGCCGGGGTGCTGCCGCTGCCGATGATCCGCAACAACAAGACGGTCGATCCGCGCGACAAGAAATCGACGGCGGTGGTGCAGTTGGAAAGCGCGATGGGCGCGGCGATCGAATGCTTCGAAGGCGCTGCGGCGATCGAGGTGCCGCGCAGCCGGTTCGCTCCGGTGAAGACGACGGGGGATTTGCTGGCGCTGCGTTCCGATGCCTATGAGGTGCTGGAAAACGGGCAGGTCCGGCTCGCCGCCGCGCGCAATGGCGTGCCGCCAACGATCTCGCTTTCGGACGAATACAAGCTGGTGGATCAGATCGGGGCGCTGGGCGTGCCGAGCTTGATCGGTTGCAAATCGCTGAAGGTGGCCGGGCGTTTGGAATTCAAGGCCGGAGTGGTCCTCCGCGGGGATGTCCGGTTCGAGAATACCGGAGCCGAAACGAAAGCGGTGGAGGCCGGAATCTACGAGGACGAAATCGAGCTTTTGTAAGCCCGGTCAACGATTTGCGACTGAAGTTTGGAGAATTTAACCGTTTCTCAACCCGGCACTTGCCAAGGGGGACGGATACCTCTAATCCATGCCCCCGACATGGCAAACATAGGTCCTTTTTCGTTTCCCCCCTCCGGATATGACGCGGTAATTTTCGATTGTGACGGCACGCTCGTTGATTCGATGCCCGCCCACTTTGACGCCTGGTGCGAGGCACTGGCGCTTTACGGTGCGGGCGGCATTTTCAAGGAAGACGTGTTCTTCGCGATGGGCGGCCGACCCACCAAGGACATCGTGGTCGAGATCAACGACGAGTATGATCTGAAACTGGACCCGGAAAAGGTGGCGATGGCGAAGCGCGAGGCGTTCCTGAAGCGCCTGAACACGGTGACGCTGATCGAAGAGGTGGCCGATTTCGCGCAAAGACTCCGCGGCAAGGTGCCGATGGCGATCGCCACGGGCGGCACGCGGATGGTGATCGAGAAGACGCTGAAAATCGTCGGGATTTCCGATTGGTTCGACGAAGTGGTAACCGCCGATGATGTGACCGAGGGCAAACCGGCACCGGATATTTTCCTGAAAGCCGCGAAATTGCTCGGGGTGAGTCCTTCGAAGTGCCTGGTGCTGGAAGACGCGCCCGCGGGCATTCTCGCCGCCCAGCGCGCGGGGATGCAGGTGATCGCGATTCCCTCGCCGCTGGTTTCTTCGAATTGCTAGATTTTCGGGGAGACGTCCGATCGGTCGGATCTTCAAGCCGACCGGATGAGGGGGACTCATGAGTCCCGGGAACAGAGCGTGGCGGTGTGAAACAGGTCCTCCCGATAGATGCGGGAAAGCGAGCCGCAGGTGACATCCGGCAGGATGCCGATGTTGCGGAGCCCCGCCAGCACCCATGAGGCTTTCTCAACCGTGGGCCGGTTGACCGACTCGCCGTGGAACAAGTGGAAGGAATTGGCATTGGTGAAACCGATCCCTGTATTGAACTGCTTGCCGAGACTGTTTCGCAGGACTTCTTCCGAGACTCCGGTGTATTGTTTGAGCGCGAGAATCGAAATCATATCATTGCGGAAGGCGGGGTCCTGACAGCGCTTGCAGGCATCCAGCAGCGCGGCGACCAGGGCGATGGATTGCTCCTTGTGTTCGCGCAGGAATTTCCCGGAAAGGAGCAGCACTTTTTCCGGATGGCCGTGTGACAGATCCGCCGAGGTGACCGGACACCAGCCGGTCCCGGCCAGGATCGATTCCGAGTTCCACGGCTCGCCGACGCAGTAGCCGTCGATGTGGCCGGCCTTGAGATGGCGCGGCATGAGCGGCGGTGGAAGGAAAACGATCTCCACGTCGGACGGCGATGTCAGCCCGTGCCGTTTCAACCATTGATGAAGTAAAATATGGTGTGAGGAAAAGCGATGGGTGGCGGCCAGCGTGAAGGAGCGGTCTTTTTTCCAGGAGTTGGTGAGATAATTCCGCAAGCCCTCGCCCCGGCCGATTTCCGCAGGCTTCATTTCATTGGAAAGGGTGATGGCATTGCCGTGGAGATTGAGGATCAGCGGCACGGCGACTTCGCAGCGCAGCTCGGTGAAGCCCAGTCCGAGGGCGAAGGCGATGCCCGCGATGGATTGCGCGGCATCCAGGTCTCCGTAATACATCTTGTCTCTAACACTTGCCCAGCCGAGTTCGCGGGACAGCACCACATTCAGGCCGTAGCGCTCGAAGATGCCGGTCTCCATGGCCACGGCGATCGGCGCGCAATCGCTGAGCGGCACGAACCCCAGGCGGAGCGGCCGGATGCCATTTCGCGGGTGTGATGGATCGTTCATGAGGACCCTTCATAGCGTGCGGAATGCCAAAGGTGATAATTTGGCACAAGCAATGCTCATGCGAAGCGGGCTTTCGATGAAAGCCGTTCATTATGGATTGGGTTCCGGATTTAAGACAGTTGAGGGCGTTCGTGGCCGTCGTGGAGGAGGGGAGTTTCACGCTCGCCGCGCGGCGGATATTCGTGACGCAATCGGCGGTGAGCCATTCCTTGAGGACTCTGGAAGAGCAGCTTTCCTGCCGCCTGCTGGATCGCACCGGCAAGCGGATCGCCGTCACGGCGGAAGGCGAACTGCTGCTGCGGCGGTGCAAACGGGTGATTTTCGAACTGGAACAAGCGGGCCGCGATCTCGACGGCCTGCGCCGCTGGGGCCAGACGCGCATCCGCATCGGCGCGCCGCACAGTCTGTGCCACTTTCTCATTCCTTCGGTGCTGCGCGAGTTCCGCGATTGTTTTCCAAGATGCGAGCCGGTGATCGAAGCCGGTGACACGACGGTGCTTTTGGACAGGCTGGCGGGATTGGAACTCGATCTCGTGGTCGGCCTGAAGCCGCGCGGGAAAGGGGATGAAGGCTATCGGCCGATGTTCACCGATCGCCTCGCATTCGTGGTTTCGCCATTTCATCCGTGGGCGGTGGACACCTCGACGGTGCTTTCCACGATCAACGACCACCAATTCATCATTTACGCCAAGGCCACCGAGACCCACCGCCTGATCGAAGAATGGATGGAGCAAAAGGGCGGCCGCGGGAAGAAGCCGTTGGTGTTGGGCGACATGCAGGCGATCAAGGAAATGGCGAAGCTCGGCATCGGCGTGGGCATCGTGGCGCCGTGGGTGGCGGCTCGGGAAATCGCGGATGGGAGCTTGAAGGTCGTCAACATCGACGAGCCCGGCATCGAGCGGGAGTGGGGAGTCTTTCACTCGCCCAAACGGGAGCCGAGTCTGGTGGAGGAAGCGTTCATCGGCCTGTGTGAAATGGCCTTCGCCGCGATGCCGTCCAGTCTAACGGAATAAAAAGAGCGGGGTGTTAAAACAAGGAGGGGCGATATCCGATCGCCCGTCCATG